>JAEOTL010000027.1 GCA_016839845.1 Promethearchaeota archaeon | reverse complement strand
GTAAATTCAGAGTCTGATTTCAATGAAAATTTCTTTGAAAATGTTAAGATATGACAATATATTCCAATAAGAATTCTTATAATGCCTTTCTATAATGAGTGCAATACCAAATTAGAGGATATCTGGAATTCTTGACCTAATTGAACAAAGAAATTATAGGATCTTTATTAATATTGGTCTACTAATTTTTTATAATAGAATTTTCATTAAATTCTAGTATGAACATGAATAATGATTTAGACAATCTTTTTAAATTAACACCGGAATATGTTAAAGAGGCAATTAAGGTGGCAGGGAGTGCTTTTCAAGATGACCCTATAATGGTATTTACATATCCTGATGAGGAAGAAAGAAAACAAAATTCACAATATGGATTTTATATGCTCTACAACTATGGAATAAAATATGGACTAACTTATGCTACCTCTAAGAACTTAGAGGGAATCACAATTTGGCTACCCCCTAAAAAAATATATCCATCTACCTGGACCATGATGAGATATGGGGGTTTTTATACAATGCGTAAAGTAGGTTTAAAACTGAAAGCAATGAAAAGATCTATGACTGTATTTAAATATGAGGAGGAAAGACATAAAGAGCTTGCACCCTTTGACCATTGGTATTTTCAAAATATAGCCGTTAAACCAGAGGAACAAGGAAAAGGATATGGTGGGCTACTCATAAGTACAATGATTAAAAATATTGAGAGCGATGGGTTACCCATTTATGTAGAAACTAATACTGAAAAAGCTGTGTCCATTTACCAGAAATATGGGTTTGAAATACTTGAACATGTAATAATCCCTGAAACCGATGTCCCTCTTTGGTGTATGTTAAGAAAACCAAGGTAAGCTTTATAAATGAGTATAGTGAATTCTTTTTATGAAAACCTACGAAATAATTATCATTGGAAAGGTAAATTTAGAGTCTGATTTCCATGAAAATTCTATAGAAAAACTAAACCGTTTAACGTGAATTGCTAATTATATAAGCATATCGGAAATTAGTTAAATTACTTTAACTTATAAATATCGAATGATACGGTGAATGACTATTATTTTAAATCAGTTGAAAGTGAGTGGTAGATTTAGAACTAATTGTTATCTGTATGGGGATGAAAAGACAAAAGAGATTGGTATTATTGATCCTGGGATTGATTCATACGATGTTATAAGTGTTATAAATAGAGAAGGATATAAGCCAGTTTATTTAATCGGTACACACCCACACCACGATCATATACAATGCGCCACTGATATTATGGATTATTTTAACATTCCATTGTTGATCATGGATTATGGGAGATGGAAAACTGGAAATATGAATTTTATTAAAGAAAATGATGTGATCGAAATAGGCGTGGAGCGTCTTCATGTAATAGAAACACCAGGTCACACAAGGAATGACATCATGCTCATAGATTATAACAACAAGCTTATTTTTACCGGAGATACTCTATTGCGCGGTAGGCTCCCAAGGCAGCTTAAAAATTATAATAAATTGATGAATAGTATTAGAAAAATATTATATTATCCTGAAATTTCGGATGATTTTAAAATATATCCCGGTCATGGCGGTCATTCTACAATAGGTAAAGAAAGGTTGAATTACTAACATATTGAATCAATTGTAATGGAAATGTAAATTTTGAGCTATCATCAGATTTTCTAAAAACATTATTTAAGGAAATTATACTACTTTTTATTTGACTCTAAAATCGCTAGAAGTTGATTCCAATGCAGGATTTAATTAATGAAAAATTACAGAATGCAAACCAGCTTTTTAATCAAGGTTTATACTTTAAAGCTCTTGATGCTTTAAATGATTATGAACAAAATTTAGCTCATACTCCTGAAGACCAACTCTTTTGTCATATACTAAAGAGTTGTATCTTTTATGAACTTGGACAACCTACTGAAGCTCTCAAATTTGCTGAACTGGGATGTAGTTTGAGCCATGAACTCGATAATAAGCCCCTCTTAATTGATAGTTATATTTCTAAAGCCTGGATTTTATTGGATTTAGGAGAATTAGATAAAATTCCAGATTTAATGTCAAAAGGAGAAGATTTGCTTAAAAAACTTAAAAAAACACCTCAGTCAGACTTTGCCAAAAGAAAGTCTCTTTTATTATTAATCAAAAGTGCTTTTTATTTTTATAAAAACCATAAAGCAGATAAAGCCTTGGAATATGGGGAAGAGGGTCTAAAATTATCTGAGGAATATGGCAATTACAGGGAATTATCGTTAGCTTTATACCATAATAGTTGGTATTATTTTGCAATTGGAAACTTGGATCGAGCTAAAGATTATTTAGATCGGTGCCTGAAAGTACAAAAAACCTACCGTAAACGCGATGATTGGAGAATTCTTAAAGATCTCGGGGTACTGAATGGTGTGATAGGTGAATTAAACAATGCTTTAGAATATACTAAGCAGAGTTTAGCACTTGTTGAAAAAATAGGCAGTAAAAGTTACGTCGCACAATGTCTTAACAATATTTCTTTAATATACCAGCAAAAGGGGAATCTAGATAAAGCTAAAGAAGCCCTAGAGCGAAATCTTAAGATTTGGGAAGAGCTTGGTAATAAGATGAGATTATTAGCAGGTTTAGATTCTTTATTTATTGTTTCACTAGATGCTAATTCTCTTGAGCAAGCAGAGCATTATTTAACCCGAATGTTAGAACTCAATAAACAAGTAAAAAATAAAATGTCTGATGTGGTGTGCCGTGTAAACAAAGCCTTATTGCTAAAATTAAGTTCAAAACCTCATGAAAAAGAAAAAGCTAAAGAAATGCTTCAACAGGTTGTTGGAGAGGAAATTATTAATTGGGAATTTACTGAACGGGCTCTCCTTCATTTATGTGATATTTTGTTAGTTGAACTACAAACATACAATAATCAAGAAGTTTTGGTAGAGGTTACTCTCCTTTTTAATCGTTTGTCCGAATTTGCTGAACTTCAAAACTCTTTTCGCTTGCTAGCAGAAACAAATCTCTTGCAAGGCAAGCTGGCATTAATTCAAATGAATATGGGAGATGCAAGACAGTTATTCACTAAAGCTGAGCGAATAGCCGATGAACATGGGCTTCACCTATTAGCTAGAACAATTTCAACCGAACATGATATGTTATTACAACAGTTAGAAAAATGGGAAAATTTGCGAAAAGCTGAGGCTCCTGTCTCGGAACGATTAAAATTCGTTGAAATTGACAAAACTCTAGATCATATGATGGGCAAAAAGATGATAGAGCCACCAAAATTAGTTGAAGAAGATCCGATATTACTTATAATAATGAGCAAAGCCGGGAAAGCATATTTTAATCATACTTTCATAAAAAATTGGGACCACAGCGACCTTTTTAGCTCTTTTATCTCCGCCTTTAATACTTTTAGTTCTGAGATCTTCGCAAAAAGTATTGATCGTATTAAAATCGGGGAGAATACAATATTTATAAAACCAATTGAACCTTTTGTAGCTTGTTACGTCAGTAAAGGACAATCATATCCTGCCAAAAAAAAACTGAATCAATTCTCAATTTCTATTAAATATAAAAAAGAGATCTGGGATCTTTTACATAAAGCAGTTAAGACTTCTCAAGAGTTAAGTGTAAATAACTCACCACTACTTGGAACTGTGATTAATGAGATCTTTGGAGTACCATCGATTTAGTGAGAATTCTCTACCAGTTGCTAGAATCTCCAACCAAGACAGAACATACATTTCTCTTGTTCTGCAACCCATCCTTCTATTCCTATCTCCTTCATCCTTTTCATATTTTCTACAGTCTGCTTGTGATGATCATAGCCATCGGAAGCAAAATCCTGTAGCTTCTGACACGGAAACTCATCACACTCAAAACAGTATCGATAACCCTTCTCCCGTGCACAGGGCAATAATACACAATCTGAGCTCGAGTGAACACCAAGTAGACCTTTTGCACATTCGTTTTCACATCTTGTGGTGTGATAATCAGGGCATTTTGCATAATTTAAGCCACAAATATCGATATTCCATTTTTCAGTTTCCATAAGAAACACATTATTTCTTTATATTTCTATATTATCTCTATAATTTTTAATTAATTATTAAAATTAAAGAATCCCGGTTAGGGAATAGTAGGTTTAACAAATTTTAAAATAAACTCTAGATTTAACTTGTTATTCTATAATAGCTATTTGAGTTATTAAGAATTTTTATTAAAGAAGGGGATTACTTGAAGAAAAAACGAAATGTAGATTTAAAACCAATCGAAATGGATACTCCCTGGGCCAGAAAAGTGAAGGAAAAGGCGAAGTTTGGTAAATTACCGATAATAAACCGAAAATTAAAAAAAAAAATGTATCCTGATGGTGTGGAATCCCAAACAGGATCCGCTATACCAGTTAATTTATCTTTAGGTACTTATGAGGATCAAATAGTACCACGTAAAGTCGCAGAATACTTCATCCAGAAGGCAGGGACTATACTTTTGATAGACTGTCCATGTCGTACAGCCAATAAGTGCGAAAATCACGATGTTCATTTAGGATGTACTTGGATGGGAGAGGGGGCTCGCCATGTAGATCTTTCTAGATGGCCAGGTGCACATTTTGCTACTAAGGAGGAAGCTTTAGAGCGAGAACGTTTGGCTTATGAAAATGGTTTAGTCCCTCATATCGGAAAGTTTCGAAGTGATGCGAGGGTATATGGTGTGTTAGATTATGAAGACCAATTCATGGATATTTGTCATTGTTGTTCTTGTTGCTGTGTAATGAGCTTAACCAAATACGGTCCCTCCTTTATCCATAAAATGATAAAAAGAATGGAGGGTGTTGAAGTTCGAGTAGATCGGGACAAATGTAACGGATGCGGGAAGTGTTTTAAAGTCTGTATATATGACGGGTTGAAGATGAAAAAGAATAAGGTGAAGATTAACCAAGATAAATGTAAGGGTTGTGGTCGTTGCGAAAGGGAATGTCCTTCGAAAGCAATTTCGATTTCAATAGATGATTACAGTCGAATTGATGAGTTGATTGCCAGATTCGAATCACGAGTAGATATTTCTGGTTGAGAAAAAAGTACAAATTGCTTAAAGATCACCAACATATGGTTTCCCTTCAATCCAAGCCCATTCGGTATCTAACAAGAATCTAATTGCCCAAAATTCACCTAATTTCCATTTTTTAAAATTTTTAATTGATTCAAAAAGAGTCTGAGCATTTTCTATATTTCTATTCTTGAGTAAGTTGTCAATTAAAAGCATTAGATTTTCAGGTTTATCAGGGGCTTTTTCTAAAGTTTGCATGAATAACTTATGAAATGGATATAAAATTTCATTGTGCTCGAGGATGAGCCTACCGCCGAATAATATGAGATCCGTTATCCCTCGTGTTAATAAATAATCATCATTTCTTCTCGAAGCCTCTTTAATAATCCAATTAGCAGTTTCTAATTTCGCATAAAATTTTCTAATTTTTTCTAATTTTTCTTCTTTCTGAAAGATAGGGATCTTTTCTAATAAATTTTCGAGTTCTGGTATTTTTGAATAACCGATCCAGGCTTTTCTAAAAGCGTCTCTAGCAGGTTCGCTACCTCTTTCCGCAACAGTTTGTAAAAACTCTAGATTTACAACCTTCCCATCTATATAACCTCCGGGATAATCACAAAATTTCGTCTCATAATACAGGAGCATATTTTGTTCTTTTTTTTTCTTAAATTCTTCGTCAGTAGCTACTAAAGTAACATCAATATCCGAATCTTCTCGTTCCATACCTTTAGCAACAGATCCACCGATTATTAAAGCTAAAAACCTCTCATCATTTTTTAAACTTTCAACTAATTTATCTATAGCTCTTTTATGATGTGGTCTCATTAGTTTTAACCCACTATTACTTTCAGTTAATAATATTAATTATTTATTGGTTAAATCTTTGATGAAACTTCTCAAAATTCAAGTAAACATTGAAATAAAAAGATATTGAGCTTAATTTTGCAGTCTATATTTTTCTCTTAAATTATTGAGATAATAATAAATATATAAAAATATACAACCTAATATTATCTAATTAACTAAATAACATTACTTTTTTGATCAAAATGAGAAAGAAATGTGTTTTTTATTTGATATCATTATTTATCCTTATTAGCTTCTTTCCAATACAAGATTCCAGACAAATAAGGAGAGAGGATCGAATTGTTTCTAATTTTAATATTCATAGTTCTCTTAGTGGGGATGTAAAATATTTGATAATAACTACTAACATTTTTGAGGATTCACTAAAAAACCTCGCAATTTGGAAAACTCAAAAAGGATTAACTTCCCAAATCATTACTATAGACGCAGTTCAGCAACAATATTCCGGGGTAGACCTTGAAGAGCAAATTAAGAACTGCATCAATGATTTCTATTCTAATAAAAATACAGAATGGGTATTGCTTGCTGGAGATAATGAACATATTCCAAGTAGATATGCGATGGCGGTGGAAACTTGGCCTTATGATGGAGATGTTGTTAGTTGCGATTCATATTATAGTGATTTAGACAATAATTGGGACTTAAACGGTAATAGTGATTGGGCGGACATCGGTGATGATTATGATTATCATGCTGAAGTATATGTCGGACGATTATCCGCTAATACTAGAAGTGAGATGGCAAATCTTGTTAAAAATATTATTAATTATGAAAAAATACCTTCAGTTGGTTCTTGGATGACTCACGCACTATATTCAGGTGCGTTTCTTAATTTTGATCAGGACTGGAATGGCGATGGAAATCCTGATATATTAGAAGGTGATAGAAACAGAGTAGGTAACTTTTTAGCAAGCCGTTTACCCCAAAATTGGAGTTATACTACATTAGGTGAAACTGAAGGTTTAAAACCGACTGATTATCCATATAACATGACATTGTCCTCTGAGAATCTTGAATCAACTATTAATAGTGGTGCTAGTATTGGATGTCTAATGGGTCATGGAAATCCTACAAAGATGGGAAGAATGATTTGGGTTGAAGATTTCGATTCAGATGGTTTATTCGACTATAATAGTACTCCAGTGGGATATAATGGAGGCACCGGTGTGCCAATAGACTCATCAGGTTCTCTTCCTCTAATTGATAGTGCTACCGTAAATTATTCTCCATTGGATGAAAAATTAGGAATGTATTACTTAGTTGGTTGCTCAAATGGGATGTTTGATATAGACGATGATTGTCTTACCGAATATTTCTTAAAAAATGCAGCGATCGGATGTATAGGTGGCGCTTATGTTGTATGGGGAGAGGACAATTGGACAGAAAGAGCTCATGGTGGTTGGTATGCAGAAGGGCTCTGTGCTCGATTTTTTGAACAGCTTTTTCAACATAACCATCCAGGTCAAGCTTTAGCATTGGCAAAAGAAGATTATGTATCTGACAGAATTAATTCAGGAATACCTGCTCTTTACCCCGGATGGGAAGAAAAAACTTTAAAACAGTTTAACCTTTTTGGGGACCCTGAAGTACCAGTTTGGCTCAATATCCCAAAAAGCTTAAAATTTAGTAGAATAACTGAATTAAATGAATCAACAACTTCTTTTATATTGAATGCCACAGCGAATAATGAAATTGGGGAAAATATAACCATTACCTTAACGGAAAAAAATGATTTAATCTGGATGGGAAAAACAAATAGCTCTGGTTTAGTTGAGGTTCCCTATTCATGGAACTCATTGACAGGAAAGGTACTTACTGCAAGTAAAGAAAGTTATATTCCCTATCAAGAAATTTATAGTACACCCGGTTCCATCCCAGGATTCAACCCTGCAATAATACTGATTGTATGCTTCATTGGGACAGGTATTTATCTTACAAAATCATTCTTTCTTGATAAAAAGCGAGATTTTAAATAATTTCTTTTTAATTTTTCCTAAATCTTTTTAAATCCTCTCAAATTTTTCAAAATTCGATTAGTTCCATTCCATTATAAAATTAAAAATAATATTTCCAGCGAATGATTCCACAAAGGTTAAACGTAGTATTGCGAAAGCTCTTTTATGATGAAACCTCATAAATAAAAAATAAAACGACCCTATAAAAGGCTTCCTAAACACGTAAGATCTAAAAGAAATCAAACTATTTCTAAATATTTTTTTATTATCTCGAAACTAGCACTGAAATAATTAAAAGAGATAAAATCAAAATACATACTATATAAAAAAATTGGGAATAAATAATGAAAGTTGAAGCAATCACAATTAATCTATTGAACCATAATCTGTATCATGCGAAATCTTCGGGTATAGATAAAATGGAGCTTGAGAAAAAGGGATTTTTTTCCAGTGCATTAGGATATATCGAAGAATATTGTACTAAAAACGGATTTGATATAATTAACGTACATGGTTCTAACAATAGAGTTTACGAGCTCATTAAACGATAAACATTTTTTTTCTTTTTTAATCTTCCTTATTTTAGACGACTTCTAGCAAATTCATCGTGAAACGATGATTATTCTTTAAATATTCATATCAAATATACGATTCGAGATTTCGTAAAATTGTATTTAAATCATTACCGAAAAAGGATCGATTTAAGCCACATAATCTGAACATTGATAAATTATCAAATAGTATAACTAGTCAAATCAAATATTTAACTATTGGATAATAACCACTACTAATTCCCTCTAGGAGAATTTAATGAAATACCTTTTTTAAAATGAAAACTATTAATATTTAATTATTTGAAAAGGGTGATTTATAGTGTCTAAATATGTAGATTATGCTGAATATTATGATTTTGACCATCGTTTTGAGGAAGATATCCCTTTTTATCTCGAATATGCAAAAGAAACAGGTGGACCGATACTTGAACTTGCTTGTGGCACAGGTCGAATCCTTTTACCATTTGCAAAATCATTAACTAAATTTAATAATATTAAATAAGATAAGATTTGAACTTTAAGTTAAGTGATTAAGTAGATATTTGATATGGTAGCTAAAAGAAGTAGGATCTCATTTCTAACTAAAATTTAGGAATTAGTTAACAAAATAAATGCAAGAACTTTCCAAATCAAAAAAAAACGCTAATTTCGTCATATATTGATCATAGATATTACTTCAATATTAAATAGCTAAATTGTTATATTTAAATTTAAGAAATATTATTCAAATCTAAATATAACAGGTATAAAATCATGGTTCTTAAAATATTTCACAGAAACTTAAAAAAGAGAATCAAACTCTTAGTATTTTTATTAATTGTTCTAATTGTTCCATTAATTTTTAACTCACATATATTTAATTTATTCGAACATGAAATTAATGTTAAGGAGGAGGATATCAATAATGATTGTAATAGAACCAACCCAATCTTATCTTCAAATCATCCTATTAGTGCAGATGATTTTAAATTTTATAAAACAATAACAATTGATAATACGAAAGTCTCTGGCTTTGAAGATCTTATTGATTTTCCCCTATTAATCTCAATTTATGACTCAGATCTCCATGATAATACTCAGCCTGATGGTAATGATATTGCTTTTTCAAATAATTTTCAATGGCTGGATCATGAAATTGAATTGTTCAATCAAAGCTATAATACAACTCATGCCCATTTAGTTGCGTGGGTTCGTGTCCCCGTTCTCTCTTCGTCTGAGAGTACTATCATTAGGATGTATTTTGGAAATTCATTTACGGATACCCGAGAAAATCCTTTAGGTGTATGGAAGAATAATTATGTAGCCGTTTGGCACCTTGGTGAAACAGGTGGAATTGTAAAAGATTCAACTTCCTATGATACAGATGGAACTCTATTAACAGGCGCAACTCAAGGAGTTTCTGGTCAAATAGATAGTGCCTACAATTTTGATGGGTCAAACGCAGGAGTCAGTATTGGGGATCCTACAGATGGACATCTAGACTTCGGTACAGATAGCTTTTCAGTTAGTCTATGGCTTAATGTCGATCAGAGCACCGGTACTTACCAGATCCCATTATGGAAAGGAGGTCATACAGCTTCAGCAGAGGGTTACGAGATTGAAACCAATATACTCGCATCAAATCTAGAAATGGCAATTTCTGATGGGTCGAATCGAGAGCTAGCCCAAGTACCCATTATCTTTGATCAATGGATGTACTTTGTTGGTGTTGTTAAAAGATCTAGCAATCTTTTACATGTATATAAAGATGGTGTTGAGATTGGTAGTGGGGTTGATATTAGCTTAATTAATAGTATAAGTAGCGGTTATGGTATGGCACTCTCACAAGCAAGCAATCCATTTGATGGTTTAGTAGATGAAATCAGAATATCCACTGAAATTCGATCTTCTAACTGGATCAGCACTGAATACAATAATCAATATGAACCCAGTTCTTTTTACTCTTTAAGTAGTGCTAACGCCGTATTTGTCCCAAATATTTTTAATTTTAAATATTTTAAAGAAATTATAATCGATCACACAAAAGTTTCTGGAACGAGTGACCTTAATAATTTTCCTGTCCTTGTTTCAATTTTTGATACAGATTTGCATGATAAGGTACAACCAGATGGAGATGATATCGCCTTCAAAAATGCTACTTCTTGGTTATATCATGAAATTGAATTGTTCAATCAAAACCACAATAGTACACATGCTCATTTAACAGTATGGATTAATATTCCTAAACTTAGTCCATTTGAAGATACTGTAATTCGAATGTATTATGGAAATGCTACAATGAATGCTCAAGAGAACCACTTAGGAGTATGGGAATCAGATTATGTAGGAGTATGGCACCTTACTGAAAATGGAAACGGAACCCTTAATGAATATCAAGATAGTAGTATTTATAGTAATCATGGACAAGGAGGTCAAGGAAATTTCGACTACACACCCACACGTATAGAAGGAACGATAGGTTATGGACAAAATTTTACTGACCATTTTATAGATTGTGGTAACGGAACTAGTTTAGATATCACTGGGAATCAAATTTCAATTCAATTATGGATGAAATTCCCTAGTGCTCACCCGTGGATGGGACCATTTAACCACAAAGGCTTTTATGATGGATACCGGTTTATATTTTCAGCAAATAGCCCTATCTTAAGATTTCAACTCCATGGAGATGATTATGATCTTCAGACTGCACAAGGTTTATCAACAGATGAATGGCATCACGTTGTTGCAACTTATGATGGTACTCTTATGAAAGTATTTGTAGATGGAGTGCAAGACATGAATACTCTAGTAAAAAGTGATAATATTTTGTCAGCACTTCCTTATCCTTTTAGGATCGGACATGGTGATCACCCTGAAGGCGAAGTCTGGACCTATCCTTGGTTTGGTCAGATTGATGAATTACGTGTTTCAAAAATTGCGAGATCAATTAATTGGATAAAAACGGAATATAACAATCAATTTGATTTAAACAATTTCTATTCTTTAAGCAATGAAACAAAAGTTGAAGATGAACTTCCCCCTAATGAATCCTATTTCAATTATTATAAAATTATAAAAATTGATCATAAGAGAATTTTTGGTGAAGGAGGTCATTCTAATTTTCCTCTATTAATTTCTTTTTTTGATTCTGACTTACATTATGATGTTCAAGCAGATGGTGATGATATTGCCTTTTCTATGGGAACCATGTGGTTAGATCACGAGATTGAACTATTTAATCAAAATTATAATGGAACACATGCACGTTTGAATGCTTGGGTAAGAATACCTGAACTTTCAGCTTCCTTAGACACTTATATTCGAATGTATTATGGAAATTCTACTATGAATTCTCGCCAAAACCCAACTGGTGTGTGGGATGTAACTTATCGAGGCGTGTGGCACCTTGCAGAAACTAGTGGGGTTACAGTAGATTCTACTTCTTACGATGAAAATGGCATTATTTCTGGGACAATTTTACGTCCAACAACAGGTCAAATAGGGAATGCATACAATTATTGGACTGATGGCAGTTTCAGTGTAGGAGATCCAGCAGATGGACATCTTGATTTTGGAATAGAAAGTTTCTTAGTAAGTATGTGGATAAATATTGATACAAGCACAGGAGCATTACAAATTCCACTTTATAAAGGGGCTTCTAGTACTTTTGATATAGGCTATTGTTTTGGAACTCCAACAACGGGGGATAGTTTATCATTTCATATTACTGATGGAATTAGTAATGTGGGGAGCCCTAGTGCTGGTATAACATTCGATTCTTGGACATATATAATAGGAGTGGTTGATAGAACAAACGATTTAATTCGTATTTATAAGGATGGCTATGAAGTAGGCTCCGGCACAAGTATAAGTGCAATCCTCAATATAGATGGCACTAGAGAATTTCAATGTGGGAATCCTTCATATGATTTTGATGGTTTATTAGATGAGGTTAGGGTTTTAAATGTAACGCGATCTAACAACTGGATTAAAACTGAATATTATAATCAATATGATCCTAATTCTTTTTACTCTATAGGAACCGAGCAGAATCCAGGAGGAACGATTTACAGTAACATTCAAGTTAATGTTATGGATTTATATAGAAATTCATTCCCCTATGCAAATGTTTCAATTTTTAATCATACAAATTTAATCCAAAGCGGTATAGCAAATAATGATGGGACAGCCTCATTTCTGAACGTAATTCAAGCAGAATATAATTTTTCCGTTTCGATAACCTCAGATATTGGAAATTATGTCGAAATTGTAAATATTACGTCTGAAGCGATCTTAATCAATCAATCGTTTCAAATAGTTGACTTAATATGTAATGTCAGTTCGAATTTCTTTGAAATAGTTGATATTGACGGTGTTTTCTTGGATTC
>JAEOTL010000096.1 GCA_016839845.1 Promethearchaeota archaeon | reverse complement strand
TTCTATTTAAAGAGACGCGAATATAGCTCTTTAGTGATATAAATAGCTTAAAGAAGAAAAATAAAAATGATTTGCATATAATCTTTTATAATCTAAGGAATATTTACAGGATTCTCGTCTTGTTAGATCCTCTCCTTCTATTGAAAATATATACTTACTTAAATTGAATTCTTCTTTTGCAATAGAACCAAACATTTCATTACTATCTATTATTTGTTTCGACAATGTAATCCCACCAGGAGTTCTAATTCCATCATCATATGCTTTTAAAGCCAAGATCAATTTAAGAATTATATCACCTATTGTAGTAAATTCTTTACAATGTCTCCCTTGATTATATGTATTGCCATATTGAGCAGTATATAGAGCTTGGGCTAATAAAGCTTCATTATTGAATTTATAATTAATTTGCAACTGGACCGAATGGTAGAGATTCTAAAGGAGAAATTAAAAAACTTGTGAAAATTCAAAGCTTTCAATTATAATTTAGGGATTTGATATGGAAATGTAAATTCTGCATCTGATGTTATTAAAAATTCCTTTAAAAAATTTAAATAAAAATGTAAACTACATAAAGTTTATAACAAAATTAAGAAGTGAAAAAAATGCCAAAATTATCAGATCCGATTACAATTCGGAATATGACAGTAAAAAATCGTGTTGGTTTTCCTCCAATGATGTCAAGCTCAGCTGACGGTCAAGGTAGACCGACAGAGGGAAATATTCTGGTATATGAACAAAAAGCGAAGGGAGGAACGGGAATACTAACCTACGAAGCGACAACTATCGATCCCAACGCTCTTACGGGAGGAACACAACCAAATATCGGAAGAAAAGAAAATATCCCCGCATTTCAAACATTGACTGAGCGAGTTCATAAGTATGGTGCAAAAATTGGAGTTCAGATCGTCCATGGCGGAATTCTTGGTTTTATGGGTGTGCCGTGGGGACTCAAGAGAATTTTTGCACCATCCCGAGTGGATGAAGCAACTGCAGCTTCTGCGTATCATGCTTTATATCCTGATTGGCCTCAATATCTCAAAGATAATGATATACAAATCGTGCCTTTAACGAAAGAAATGATAATTATTACAGAAGATCAAATGGGTCAAGCAGCAGCGAATGCAATTCAAGCAGGATTCGATTACGTTGAAGTACATAGCACGCATGGAACATTATATCATGATTTTATCTCACCATTCTACAATCAACGCACCGATGAATATGGTGGCTCTCTGGAAAACAAATTTCGTTTTGCCAAGGAGACAATCGGAAAAATGAGAAAAGGGATGGGGGATGAACCTCCGATTATTTTTAGAATTTCGGGTGATAGCTTAACTAAAGAAGGGATCCAACTTGAGGATGCTATAAAGAATGCTCAAATGTATGAAAGACTTGGCGTGGATTGTATAGATGTGAGTATGGGTATAAATGTACGAACACCTCAAGGAATTACACCCCCATCTTATATCCCTCAAGGTGGATTTATACATTTAGCTGCTGCTGTTAAAAAGGCTGTTGATGTTCCAGTAATGGGTGTAGGAAGAATTACAAGTTTAAAAATGGCTGATGAATTTATCCAACAAGGTAAAGCAGATATAATTAACTTAGGTAGACAATTAATTTGCGATCCTGAATCTGCCAACAAATACTTCAATGGTCAAATCGAAGATATTAAAACTTGTTTTGCTTGTACTGCTGCATGTGGTGCCGGAGTGTGCGTATATGATCCTTATACTGGTCCTTTTCAACAAGATATAATACCCACCAGTACTCCTAAGAAGATATTAATCTTAGGTGGTGGAATTGCCGGTATGGAAGCAGCTCGGATATGTGCGACTCGTGGTCATTCCGTTGATCTATATGAAAAATCAGATAAATTAGGGGGATTAATGCATACTTTAGCTACCGAATATAAAAAAGAAGAATACTTGAATTTGCCAAATTGGATACAACATCAACTAAAAAAACTAAAAGTACCAGTCCATCTCAATAAGGAATTAAGTAAGGATGAGATTATTGCTATGAAACCTGATGTGGTAGTATTCGCAATTGGAACTACCGCAACTTTTCCGGTGAAATATAAGGATAGAGCAAATGTCTTAACCCAAGATGAAGCAATTCTAAAGAGTAAACCCCTAGGGAAAAATATAGTAATTTGGGGACTCGACACTTACTGGCGAGGTGGAGTTGAAACCGCAATAACATTAATAGAACAAGGATATAACGTTAAGGCTCTAATTGGAAGCGAGGATGTCATGGGGAGATCGATCCGGGGACTTTCTGGAAGGTATCTATGGATTTATGAATACTTCAAAGAGAAAAAACTTCCGCTAATTTACAACTCTAAATTGGAGGATGTCACTGATAGTGGAGTAAAATATATAGATAACAAAGGAAATGAGCAATTTATAGAAGCAGATACTCTGGTTTTCTGCGGATCACGGATTACTCAGAAAAATGCACTAGAAAAAGGATTTGAAGGTTCCATTCCAAAAATAGTGTTCATCGGTGATTGTAATCAACCCAGAGATATTCGAGAAGCCATGACAGATGCCCATAATTTTGCCCGAGAAATATAATCATTTTTTTTCTTTTCATACTATTTATTTGGATTAAGTTTAAAATTTATACCATTGATAACCCGTCAATGATATCTTAAATATGTCCTATTACTTTATGTGGTGTATAGGGATCTTCTAATTTCTTAATTTCATCATTTGATAGTTTTATATCCAAAGCTTCAACCGCTTGTTCAATGTGCTCTACTTTTGTAACTCCCAATATTGGTGAAGTGACATAATCCTTTGAAAACATCCACGCAAGAGCAATTTGAGCAGGAGAAACATCTTTGTCCTTAGCAAGTTCCACTACAGCTTCCACAACATCAAAATCTGCAGACTGGAAATATCTTCTCTTTAAATTCGGATCGGATCTTGCTCGAGGAGAATCAGGTTCTTCTGATCGTGAGTATCTTCCACTAAGAAATCCTCGTGCTAATGGTGACCAAGGAATGATACCAATTCCTTGATCTTTACATAATGGTATCATTTCTCGTTCTTCTTCTCGGTATACGAGATTATAATGATTCTGCATGGTTCTGAATGGTTCCAGACCATACTTTTCAGCAATCCATAAGCTTTTACCAAATTGCCAAGCAAACATGGAACTTGCTCCCATATGGAGAACTTTTCCTTCAGTAATTAAATGGTTTAAATTTCGCAGGATTTCTTCTATAGGTACATTCGGATCTAATCGGTGAATTTGATACAAATCGATATAGTCTACATCAAGTCGTTTTAAAGAGCCATTTATTTCTCTTCGTATCATTTTTCGTGAAAGTCCAATTTGATTTGGTTTCTCCCTTGGATCTCTAATCCCTGATGCCGATAAATACACTTTTGTGGCAATTATAACGTCTTCTCTTGATTCCTTAAGTAACTCACCCGTAATTTCTTCTGACCTGCCTGCTGAGTAGACATTCGCTGTATCGAAGAAATTAATCCCTAAATCCAAAGCTTTGTTTACGATGGGTCTTGCCTGGTCTATTTCAAGCTCCCACTCTCGCTTGTTTCCAAACGACATCATACCTAAGCATATTCGGGAAACTTCCACCCCAGTTTTCCCTAATCTAACATACTTCATATCTTGAACCTAAAAATCTTGTATTATTATCTAGTTTCCTTTCCTTTAAATTTGTACTGAATGAAAAATTTCGAATAAATTTTCAATCCAATTCCTGATGATGCTACCTTACCTTATACCATTGATATCCTTCCAAATCTATATTATAGGAAGTAATTTATTAAAACTTATATCGTCAGTCGATAAACAAGCAGATCTTTAAAAGCTTGAACATCTTTCCAAGAAGTTGCACATCGTATACTATCTCCATTTTCACTTATTTTGGTGATTCCCTTATCAGTGACTTCAATTTTTAAATCTTCAATATTGAGGAACTCTTCAGAAAAACCAAGGTAAATCGTCACGGTATCAAATAGGATGGATGTTGTTTTATCTTCAGTGATTAATTTGGTCAAATTTGTTTCCTTAGCCCATATCTTATAATTTTCCTTGATTAATTTGACAATTGTATTATCACAATTCATAATACGTTCGAAATTATCACCCGATAACACGATATTTCCACACGTATCCAATGGGGTGATGGTTTTCTTCCATGGTGCCTGAAACACCTCTCTACACGATTGAATATCATGTTTCACGTTATATTCGGGGTATGGAGAAGATGTACCTGGTTTTGTAATTCGAAGGTTTCCCTGCATACCTACAAATCTTGCATTCTCTGTTATATTAGGATTCATTTTAAGTGCACCTGCCACGGTTCCTAAAGGTCCAATAGCAATAAGCGTTATAGGGTCAGGAGAGTTCATTATCGTGGAGCAAAGTACCTCCATGCCGTTTTCATAGACAGTTCCAGAATATTCGGATAATTTATAATCTTTAATCCAACTATATTGTTTCCCCTTTTTACGATTTTCTGAAGGACCAATCCCTATAGGAATGTCTGTGCACCCAGCAATCTCGAGAAATTTCGCAACAAGCTTGGCTTTTATCACAGTATCGTCTGTTGCTGTTGTAATTAATTTAACATCGAATTCGGGACACTTCAATAAAAAGCCCAAGGCCCACGTGTCATCAATATCCTCCCCTATATCGGTGTCAAGAATTACTGGAATTTTTTTACTGCTTAAATTTCTCACCGTATCTTGTTTTTCTTTTCATGATCAAAAATAAATGTTAGTTTTAATAGGATTGTATTAAAAATTAAAAATTAGATGATACTAGTGATTGAGCGAGAATCATCAATTAAAATAAGTTTAAATGAATCTTTAGGAAAAATTAATCCCTTCGTGTTAGGACAATTCATTGAACATTTCCCTCGCCAAATCTATGGTGGAATCTATGAAGAGGGATCCCCTCATTCTGATTCACACGGATATCGCTTGGACGTAGAAAAAGCACTGAAAAATCTTGAGGTTCCTATATTAAGATGGCCTGGAGGTAATTATACCAGTGGATATCATTGGAAATGGGGTGCTGGACCTAAAAATGAGCGTGTAGCTCGTAAAAACCCTGTTTGGGACGAATTTGAAAGTCATCATTTTGGAACGACTGAATTTGTCGAACATTGTCGACGGATTGGCACCGAACCCTCTATTTGCGTGGGTGTCGGAGGCAGTGATGAAAATCCAACTCCAGAAGAAGCCGCGGCGTGGGTTCGTTATTGTAATGCTGTTGTTGGTCCAGAAGCAGAACTTCGCGTAAAAGCGGGGTATCCAGAGCCCTTGAATGTTAAATGGTGGGGATTAGGAAATGAATGTTGGGGCGAATGGCAAATTGGATATTATAAAAATGGGAAGGATTATGCAAAGGATGCACTTGAATTTATTAAAGTCATGAAAAAATCTGATGCTTCGCTTAAGTTTGTAGCCGTAGGAACAGATCCCAGCTTTCTTACGAGATGGAACAAGCAACTGCTTTCGAACGATGATCTTGTAAGAGAAATAGATGCGCTCGCCTGGCATCATTACCTTCAAATAGGAGATCCAGATGAAAGGATATCTCATGTAGAAGCATCTTTAGGATTGAGGAAGGTAGAACGAATCTTGAGCAGATTAATTAGAAAAATAAAAAAGACTTGTACACGAATTGGTAGAGATGAGTTGATTCAGATAGCAATAACTGAATGGAATGAGTATGGATGGATCCATAGTCCATGGACGACGGATA
>JAEOTL010000213.1 GCA_016839845.1 Promethearchaeota archaeon | reverse complement strand
TCCATGACCACCATAAAAGGAGATTGCTTTTCTTATCATTCCTGGAACCTCATCTGCTACTACAATCTTTTGCAGCATAATCAATTCTCGGAGTCTGAAACGTCTTTTTTTTTCACTCTCATCTTCAGTTTGTTCGATTTCTCTTATCCCACTTTTTAGTTCTTCCCCAAAATGGATAAATTCAGAAAAAACTTTAAAAGCCCCTGCGGCTGTTCTTCTTCCAAAGTGCTTTAAATCATTAATTTGATTTATCATCATTGGGTAAGATGAGATTGGAACACCAAAAGCAGTTCTAAATTGAGAATATAATATTGCTTCTCTAGCAATAAGCAACATTTGCGCAGCCAAACCAAAAGCTACATGGAATCGCGATAATGAAAGAACAATTCCAACAATATCTGCTAATCCTTTTTCAAGAGGTCCTACTGGATATGCCACTGCTCCATTAAATGTTATTTCAGCCGTAGGTAATTCTGCAGTTCCTAGTTTTTGCTTCAATCGGTCAATTGTAAATGAGTTCCTTATTTCTTTTTCTTTATTACCAGGGAGCCATAATGGGACTACAAAAGCAGCGACTTTAGTTGAAGACGGAACTTTCTTGGGTTTTGCTGTAACGACTGCATAATCTGATTGCATTGCAGAACAGAAAAATTTTTGTCCATATAATCTCCAACATTCAGAATAACCATCCGTCTTTTCTTCCTCAACATAAATGGCTTCTACGAGATTCGCGGGAACATCACTCCCTCCTTGTATCTCAGATACAAATTGAGCTCCAAGTTTATAATGTCCGTTCTCACCATCCCTTATGGATTTTAGGATTTCTTTTGCTTCAGGAACGAGGGAATCTTCATATTTTTGCATTAACCATACCATCCCGTGTGTACATGCAACAGGACACATTACCCCTGATTCCCCCATTTCATATAATAAAAACATTTTTGCAAATCTACTCCAAGCACTATTTCGAGTAGGATCGTAAAGACCAAGGCTAAAAATCTCCCGTTCTAACGTTTCTGTTTCCAAGCAACGTTCAATTCTATCAATTCTATGATTGTGAGCATCATAATGTTTAACTTTTGTAACCTTAATACGGTTTTCAAGCTCATTTGCTTTATCAGCGAGAGCTTTAAACCTAAAAGAAACATACTCCGAGAGTGCCCTTAAATCACGATCTATCTTTTCAAACTCATCCCCAGTGTACTTTTCTATAAGAGCTTGAAAAAACAGATCGTCAACGTAAAAATTAAAATGATCTCTAATAAATAGAAAATCATCAAAAGTATAGGGATTATTACGATTTCCTTCTGTATTTGACATTTTTTTCCCCTTCTAAATTTTAACCTGATGAATATGATTAAGACTTAATACCTAGATATAATGGGATTCTTAATTTAGTTTATGCTGGAAAAAAATTAAAATCTCTCATAAATTTGTAAGGATTTAAGGAAGAATTTAATCAGTTTCGCTTTTTTCGCTCTCTTCGACTTTTTCTGGTAAATCTGCTGGGGCTTTTTCTCTTGCTGGGGCTCTTTTTGGCTGGGATAGTTTTTTCACGTTTATTCTTTCTGAACGTCTGATCTCTGATTTACGAGATCGTTTCACATCAACTTCGACTATTTCAAACTGATCATCAGGTATTTCCTTATCCTCTCCTCCCTCTGGAATGGATATCAATTTACTTTTAATAACCACGCAATTTGAAAGAGGATATATCGTTTTGGCAACTCTCTGAATTTGATTCTGAAACTCACCATAAATTACACCTGCAATAAATTTTTCATGATTGAGTGATTTAGCAAACTCCTGAATTATTTCTCTCATAATTCTACGAATTAAAATAATCTGAGAACTTCTTGCTTTCTTTAATGTTGTACAAATAGTAGTTAAGCGAAAAATATATCCATCTTTAGTAGTGCTGTTTAAAATGATTTGTATCTTTGAACTACCTCTACCTATTAAAGATCGGACATAATCACTGGTATATTGATGCCCAACAAATATGGAGTTTCCTTTTCGTGCTTCATTATTAACATCCATAACCCGAAATTTTAATTTCAGGCTGATATCAGAGTATTTATTTGTAAAGTCAAATAACAAAGTTTCCATAGTTCTACCGATAATACTTTCTTCCAATCCAATAATTTCTCCAATTGGCTTGAAATTAAAGATTTTAGGGGTTATAATCGTATACCATTGCTTATCTTTAAATGAAACTTTTTTTGTTTTAATTTTCTTTTTTCTCGCTTTTGAACTCATATTAATTACCCCTATCTCGCCACTAAGGTTCTGATCTTTTCAGGATCATATCTAAAATCAGATTCTAGTACCTTTTTCTTTTTGTAGTATTTAATTAATCGATAAATTTTGGATTCTGTTCTATTTAAGCCTTTCTTTGCTTCAAGATCTTTATGATTTGTTTCAAGATGCTTTCTTATACTTAAGGCTTTCCGCACTAAGTTTGCAAGTTCCTCGGGAAGTGGTTCTTTTATTTCATTTGATTCGAGAATTTGACTAACTTTCTTTCCCGTGACTATTTTAACTAGAGGTATCCCTCGGGAATCTCTCATGATAGTCCCGATCATAGATTTAGAATGTCCTCTTCTTGCTAACTTGACAACCTCGCTCTCAACCTCATCAGAGGAGAGTTCAACCCATACTGGTTTTTCTAGTCTTGCTGGGCGTGTACTCCCTGATTTTCCGTGTTTTCTTGAATGCATCCGAGCCATTTTTCGCTTTCTTCTCTTCTTTTCTACAGTCCTAATAAGAATTAGTATAAAATAAATAAAGAAATATAGAAAATAAACTTTTGGAATGTGATACAATTAGACTAAGTCAATCCTTATCGAACTCGAATATCTAAATAAGTATAAAGAACTTATAGTAATTATGGTCACCCATGCAAATACAGTTTACTTTGTAACTGGAAATATCCATAAATATCGGGAAGTATCTGAACATTTTAATAATGAAGTTCCCTCTTATCACGTTGAACAACGGGATATTAAAACAACTGAGATTCAAGCACAAACTTTATTGGATGTAGCGTCTTTTAAGATAAAAAGCATAAAGGAAAACTTAGACTCCTCCTTTTTCATAGAAGATGCGGGATTCTTTGTGGATAACCCTCTTCGTGGTTTTCCTGGAGTATATTCATCATATGTGTTGAGAACGATTGGTAACGAAGGGATTCTGAGATTAATTCAGGATTTCAAATCCTCTGAAGCACATTTTTCATCAGTTATCGCCTTATATTTTAAACCTCGTAAAGAATTTTTCTTTTTTGAAGGAAAAGTTGAAGGTAGAGTCTCTGAAACTATCAGAGGGAAGGGGGGATTCGGATTTGACCCTATTTTTATACCTAATTCAATACCAGATAAAACTTTTGCTGAAATTTCAACCGCCCAAAAGAATAAAATTTCTCATAGAGGTCAGGCGATTATAAAATTAACTCAATTTTTAAAAAAAAAAGGAAAATTAGATTAAAAAGTCTGTCGGAATATATCCATGATGCTTTGTCTTGATAACCGTATTAATATTAGGTATGTCCCTATAAACGCTATAGAAATTGATAACAAAAATACTCGTAGTATTGTATCCATTGGAAGACTAAAAATAGCTGGCATTTCAGTCATTACACTCATATTAGTTTCTAACAAATATCCAGTGTAGGATCCTATAATTGTCCCTAATATCCCAGACCCAAGTAGTAGTATCATACTTTCTATTAAAAACATATTTCTGACATTACGCACTTTCATCCCCATCGAGCGTAATATTCCTATTTCAAATTTTCTTTCAAGCATGATTGAATACATACTACTGATCAGACCAAAGATACTTATCATTATTGTAAAGGATAAAATAAGTTCCATGAGGAAACTCTGTCTTTGTGTCATTTCTTCCATGAAACTTATTTTCGAAATTGCGTCGTCTATAACGATATCTTTATCCTGGTACATTAAGCTGATTTCTTCTTTCGTCTCCTCAATATTTGATTCCGTTTTTTCAATTAAATTAACGAATACTTTATCAACAATCATGTTCATTTCTCCTGGATTTGCTACGTGCATTAAACGCATATAATTATCTGTAGATACCATTATTCCCCCACCATAAGCAGATTGTTCATTAGATCGGAAATTAAAAAATCCAGGGATACCCCCGGAAATCCCTACAACTCTAAACAATGTCACATTACCTGGATCGTTTTCAACTTTAGGATCATAAAAAGTAATGCGAATATATTGTCCAACTTCACTAATTCCTATAAAACTTGCTATTGACGCCGCAATTATACAGGTATTATTAAAAGAAAAGAGTTCATTAAATGAATATTGAGTGTTACTCCCTGCACTCTTCCAAATTAATAGATTTTTATCAATTAAATTAACGAAATCTTCATTAACGCCAATAAAGCCAGCATCAACCATATCAAAATCCATTAAATCACCAGCAGTTGTTCTAAATTTTTCCTCTTCCTGAGAAGCATAAAATTCAAATAGATCAATTAATATTTCCTCTGAGGCTTCGGGATCGATCCCGAGGCTCACCTCACCCTCACCCACATCAAAAACAGCAGCCAATGTTGCCGTAAAATCAAAAGTATTATGAAGTGATAGAGCAACTTTATCTATCCCCTGTAAATCTTTCAATTCTTCAACCATCTCTAATGTTAAGGCATCATTTTCATCAACAAGTTCTTGATTTATTAAAACTAAATCTGAACCATATTGAAATTTCAGACTTACGGCCATATTCCTTGATTGCATATCCATTGTACTTGTTATAAAGAAAATAAAGGAAAAACTAATAGCAAACATGATTACTGTACTTGTATTTCGTCTTCTATACCTCTTAAGGGATATAGCTATAATATTCCTATATTTCTTGATTGCTGGAGAAATTATACCTAAAAAAATCCTTTGAACAATGGGAACTATACCAATTGAAGCAAAGACTAAACCAATTAATATTGCTGTTAAAAGACCAATAAATAGAGCAGAAGTAAGCATAAAGTCCCCTGTCACAAATATATTGGGAAGAAGAATAAAAACAACCATCCCAATCATCGCGACTGAAATTCCTATCAGAAAACTTTTTACATTCATACTTCCCTCTTTTTTAATTTCCCATCCTTCCTCTTCTGTCTGAAAAGGAGTAATTGATTTTATCAAATCAACTTTTGCTGTTTTCAGTGCTGGAATTAAAGCTACTCCCAATGAAACAAAAGTTCCAATAGAAAATGTCATTAAAAACGTTTCTGGTTTAATAACCCAATCGACTTCAGAAAATGAAAAATTAAAATTATACAATTGGAACATTCCTTGAGCAATCGGTTGCATGAATATAATGCCTAATATTATACCTGAAATTGAACCAATTAATCCCAATAATAATCCCTCAAAAAGAACCATTTTCACAGGATATATTTTTCTACCACCAACTACTCGAACAATACCAAATTCTCGAACTCTTTCTTCAGCTGAAGTAGAGAGAATACTATTAATTAGAATTGCTGTAATTAACATTGAAAGAATAGTTATGAACCAAAACATTATAGCTACAGTCATTAAAAGGAATTCACCTCCCTTAAGTTCTGCTAACTTCGGAAGCGCGATTGTATATTCATTAATATCTAATCTATCTTGAATTCTGGCACTGAGAATTCTTAATCTTCTAGTGGTTCTGTCTAGGTTGCTAGCATCATAAACTACTTTAGGATTTTTAATAGTTCCTACAATAAAATTAATTTGGTCAGTCCTCTGCAAGAAATCTTGTGCTTGCCCTAAACCAACGAGTATCAGAGAAGTTTCAAATTGTAAAAATTTCATATCTTGTTCACAGATCTGGACGACTTCTAGATCTAGATTTGAACTCTGGTATTCCAAATTAATTGAATCGCCTATTGTAACATTTAAAATCTCGGCAACATTCCATAAGATTACACACTCGCCTGTATTAGGCTTACTATTATATATCTGGTTGGTTTCTTCTCCATTCTCATCCACTATAATCAAATCTCCAATATTCCCATTGTCAGCTTCCTTATCAAAATCAAGACCATACATTTGAAGGGAAGCACTCCCATTAATATTATCCGATGAACCCTTAACGAGCATCATTATGCGCGGGAAGAATTCATCTACCCCATCAATATCTGCTAATTCATCATCAATTAAGTCTTGATCAAAAAATGGATCAAATGTAAGATCCGTCTGAATAGACTTTGTAATCATGATATCAGCTTTACCAGTTGTGGAGGTTATGTATAATAAAAAATTAAAGTTAACAGTGTCGTTTAACATGCCAATTGCAGTCAATAAAAATAGTGAAATTGCAATCCCCGATACACCAAAAACAGCTTTTGTTTTATCCCGTCTCAGATCTAACAAGGAATGCTTGAAAAATTGCAGGTTAATGCGCGTTTTCAATCGATGCATGAATAATTTTATATCCAAGGAGTCATCACCTAATAGATCTTATTTTGTCTATGATTCATCTAATATACTATACTTTTTTCTTTTTATTTCAAATTTCCTTAAAATTTTCCTTTTTTGGGCTAATATATTCTCAATTTCTTCTTTTTCTCTTCTGATTAATCTAACACCTTGACAGGCTTTAGTTTTACAATAGTAAGTGTTCTTTGGTTCATCTTTAAAGAACCACTTTCCACAATTTGTGCAATTGTAAGCTACATAAATTTGGTCATGTCCACATTTCGGACACATAATGTCAAATTTTTTTGCTGAAAACCAAGACCTGCAATATTTACAATGTAACGTTAAAGGTCTTGTCTGTTCTTCTGTGGGATCGACACTCTCAATTTTTTTAATAATTTGATTTTTTTCAAGGTCACCCAATCTTATTTTTTCTGCTCGAAGTTCTCTTGATTTTCCAACCAAAATCTTCCCTTTTTTCTCTATATATGCATATATCGAGACACTTAGAACTATTACAATTAATATAAGTAAAATATATGGCCACCACATACTCCACCATTTCATATTGTTAATTCTAATGGTGATTTTGCTCTCCCCGTAATTTCCAGCATTATCATAAGCAACGACTCTCACTTCATAATATCCATCATTATAAACCTTTGTATTCCATCTGAATTCCATGATATTTGTAGTGCTATTGTAGATTAATTTTGTCCTATCAACACTTTGACCATTTAGAAAGATATATATTCTTGACATATCTACTCCCTCGTTGTCAGATAGGTTAACTGTAATTGTAGTTGCAGAACTTATTGTAGTTTCATTAATAGGATTAAGAATCTTAACTTCTGGTGCTATGAAATCTGTTGTTTTATCATAACCAATGTAGACATTATGTAATAACCATCCATATCCTATACCTAATACAATATTATTGGAATTTAATGTAAACATGATCATAACATCATCATTAGAATATTGAGAAATGTCAATTCTCTCACTTCCTGAAAGTTCCTCACTTTCAAAGGTATACTCCCTAAGCACTTCCCAACTTTCACCATTATCATCTGATATTGAAACTGTACATATATCTCTCTCATCTTCAGGCTGAAAGAATTCATTTTGTAAGGAAATTTCA
The DNA here is from genome assembly GCA_016839845.1 of Promethearchaeota archaeon. The sequence goes on along the minus strand of JAEOTL010000213.1, from coordinate 12,436 downwards.
TAATCAAATACAAGAAATATGCTATATTCATCTCCTAATCTTAAAGACCGAGTAATTAAGTTTGAATCCCAATTTGCCCCATATCCTTGAGCTGTTCCACCAAAACTCTGACCTATGCCCCCATAAATCATATTCTGCCCTAAACGTGAATAAGGGTGCCAAGTATTATCTCCACCTAACCAAGGAGTTGACTCTTTTGGTGTAGGATCGCCTGTTACATAGTAATCTGATAAATTTTTATTTGAAAAATGATATCCAATAAATTTTTCATCTCGATATACATTAAATTCCAGAGGTATAGGATCACCCATTTCAAAGAGTGTATTATTATCGTTATACCATTGAGTAGTTATTAAAAATTTACCATCTGAGAGATGGAACCGAAAAGTTTGATTTGTTATATCATCAAGAAGTAAGGATACTGTAAATAGTATTCCAAAATCTCCTAATGTATTAGAACTGGAATTCCAATCACCATACAGGTTATACATTGTATAATTACTGTTATCCATTTCCAAGTAAACATAATCGGGATAATTATTATCTACATCAAAATAATCTAATGAGAATAAATATCGATAGTATTGTGATTCTTGAGTAATTGGAATGTTTTTATTCAAATCGAATCCAAATAAAGGAGCATGATCATTAGTATAATTTTCAATAGAGAAATAGTCTAGAATAAATCCTTTATAGTTTACTGGATCAAAGGCGTCATCCAAGGTGCTCTCAAATCTAAATTGTAAAAAATTTCCTATATAATCTGTCATGTTTATTTCTTCCATAAACCAATCTTGTTCTTGATTTGTATATGTTCTAATCGTGTCCCAACCAGTCCAGTTTAAATTCACTTGCAAGGTGATGAAATCTCCTGAATTAATACTAACTCTCAAACCAAACCGTGCAACAGGTTGGGTTTTATTAGGATTTAATCCCGTTAGATTGTAGAGAGGGCTTATCAAAGTGCCATTTGGATAGGGATCTACTGTAATTCTTAGTGGTTGGTAGGTATAATTATCAGGAAAGTTGTGGTAAGTACCAAAATAAATTGATTTCCAAGAATTTTGGTGGACTCTTGATCGATTATCGTGGTCATTGGATTGATTGAGCAAATCCCATCCTGTTCCAGTATACGACCAATTTCCCATTCCGTCATTAAAATCATGCTGATATGGGAACTGTACACTGTCTGTGGGAAACTCAATTGTAATATTTAGAAATCCTATTGTAGGATATTTAGTGACAAATTTTCCATCGCTTGCCATAAACTGATATTGATAAAAACCGGGAGTAGAAAATTGTATATATTCACTCACAAACAAAGCCCCGTCTGTGTAATTACTATCAGGTGGGAAAAATTGTGTAAGAGTATAATTTTTGGAGGTCTCCCAAATTGATACATAAACTTCTTGAGGAGGGACATTAGCAGTATCATTATCAAAATATTCTATATAGAATCTGTATCTATCAATGCTGTAATTTTTTCTAGGATTATTACCAGAAAATTCTTGAAGTCCCATTATTGTAGTATTCTTTGTACCCCTAAAATAAGTAAGCTCAGGGACTTTTAGTATTGGTTCATAAGAATTTTGAACTTCTGATATATTTAGAGTAAATTGACTGGAACCCTCAATTGCTTTAACGACGATAATTCCCGTAGTCTGATTTCCTTTAGGTGTAAAATAGAAGGAATTGAAATCCCCATACCATTTCCTAGAGGATTCGAGTAATATTGGCTCCCCATATTGAGTTGATTCATTTGAGAAGAGGTACATATCAAAATCGGCATCTGTGTCCTCAATAGTTAAGTTAAATAAATATTGCTTATCCTCTATCATTTCAATCCGTCGAGCAAAAACATGAGTACCTAATGGGTTATCTTGAGAACTAACAAGAGTATAGTTTATTTCTGAATTTACATCTAACGATTTCGTTAAAGAATCAATGGCAGGCATAATATTTATTCTTCCATATCCTTCGTGGATATCCTTTATCCCAGTAGTTAACGGCGCAAAGGAAATAGGTGGTGAATAATTACTCTCGTCCTCAGATGTAGAAGGATCATCTTCTCGTTCAAGGTTTGTCTCTGAAGCAGTCATCAATAACGTTGATTTAATTACTTTCGTCAACTGAGTAACATTCAAGCTATTCCACTGGTCCCAATCACCCCATTTTGCCTCAATAATTAGATTAATTGTAGCTGAAACAATCGCCGTAGCAATGGATGTGCCAAAATTCGGAGTCATTCCTTCAGAAGCTGGACCCGCAGCTGTTACCATACGAGAACCGGCCAATTTACTCCCCCCAGGAGCAAGAATATCTGGTTTAAGAACACTATTGATGCTTTTGCCCATACTGCTATAAGAAGTCACTTGATCTTTATCATTTATTGCCCCTACAATAATTGCTTTTTTATTTATCGCCAGTTTATTTAACGAGTCAGAGCTTTCTATTCCATAATTTCCTGCTGCGATTACAACAACCACACCATTTTCGATCACTTCATCTATAGCTCTATTTATAGCATTTACATCCATTCCTACAGTTCCTACGCTTAAACAAACACTTACTATCTGATAATTAATCCTATTAGCCAGAACATTTGCTAAAGCTGAAATGATATTTGAAGATTGGCCGATTCCTGATTGGTTTAGAATTTTATAGCCCACTAATTTGGTTGCGTTTGCTAACCCCGTAAAAGGTGCATAATCTGTAACATAATGTTCAGGAATATATTGCCAAGAAGCATTAAGAAAGAATACTGGTTTCGTTTGAAGCTGTTTATGGTACTTTACATATATATCATAGATACCGAGGTTATCAAGAGGTAGAGTATAATTGATTTGATAATTCTGATTGGTATTTAGGTTATTCGATGATGCAACCACTGTATTATTGTAAAATAATTCAATCCAGAAGTTATCTATTCCTTCTACTTCCCAATCCCAAGTCGAGTTAATTATTATAAAAGAATTTAACTGAGAAGCATTAAACGAGGTGAGCTTCACGCCATAATTTTTAGAAGGTGAAAATTCGTCAAAGAGTGCAATATGGGAGTAATTATGTTTAATTTTTACAGTAATGTACTGATCAGGACTATAAGTGTTGGGTCCTGTGCCAGAAATAATTGATGATATAAATGTTCCATGGCCATTATCATCAGAAACAGGATCTGTATTGATTAGATTCTCCCACCCTACAATATTTCCTTGAAAATCAATCGGATTATAGCCTTTTGGAAAGAACTCATGCGATGGATCAATTCCCGTATCTAAAACGGCAATAGAACAATTAGTATCTCCTTTATAACCATCTGGAAGCCAGGTAGCGTTCAAAGCACCTGTCTGAATTGCTGCGTAATTCATTTGAGTGATTATAATCTCGTTATTCTCTATGTTAGCGTCGGGAAACTCATTTTGATACACGGTTTTATTTTGCTCACTTGGCATGATTCCTGAGAAACCTGAAAAAGTAGTAAATAAACTATTCCATTCCTCTGTTATTGTTCCTCCATAATACTCAAACCTTGAGATCACAGTACTATTGTAGGAGCTACTATTAAACAGAATTATTAAATGGTCATTGTAACTATTTGAGAATCTAAGGTTATCCTCAGTAGAATAATAATTATCATTACTAGAAACATATTGAACGGATTTAAGATGCACTAAAGAATTTGCAAAAATGAATAAAATGAGAAGATTCATCAAAATAAACGATGCTTTGATTTTTTTATTGAACACTCCTTCTCCTCCTCTAATAATTAGATTTCCCCTCGGGGTTTGATAAGATGCTTAATCTTTCTCTCAATGTGTGATCTGATTTTAAAATTGAACTCTTTGAATCTAGTATAAAAAAATGCCTTTCTCTTCGAGCTAATTCTTTTTTTCTTGCTTTATATTTTTGAATTTGATTCATGTATACTATTAAAATTATTAATCCGATAAAACCTGGTACAATAAGATATAAAATCTGATTTCTGAATGGTGTATTAATCTTAACTATAACTAATTCTGAGGTTTCCTCAAATTTCTGCAAATAGTAAAATGAGATGTGAGCATGATTTAATGTAGCTAATCCTTGCTTCTTTGCTCTAATTTTGTAATTGAATGAGGCAGTTTCTCCTGGTTCTAATCTTTCTACCAAGTGAACCAGATTTCCATCCACTAAGGAAAATTGAGATGGGGAGTAGCCAATAATATCATTAATTAGAACATCGCTAACATTTATCGTACCTTCATTTGTTACTTCAATATATACGGTTAACAAATCCCCGATTTCGATTTGTTCCTTATCAACATACTTCCTTAAAGTAAAATTGATTATACCTAAAATGATTGGAGTGGAAGCCGAGATTTGAATTGAAAGTCCTTCAGAACTTTCAAGATAATTAATGGGTGGATAGTAATAGCTCTTCCAATCAATTTTTCTCATGGTCATATTCCAGGAGAGAGTTTCATTATGAAGAATATTCTCAAAATAAAGATCATTATTATCAATTCGTATTAAATCACCGATCTGTTCATCAATATTTATACGTAAGTCTTCAGTCATGATCCCTGTTGGATTTCTATTCTTTAAGAAATAGGTTACGTTAAACGTGGCATCGTTTACGAGAGCAGAATTAACTTCTGAATCTATCTCAATAATTCTGAGAAAAGGATATCTGCTGTCATAATCAATGGGTGCAGACATATAAACGTCATTTGTGGTAGATATTATCTTAGATGAATTTCCACCTTGAATAAATTCAGGATTATTATACTCAATTGAAACTCGACTAATTTTCCTTGTATTGGGAATGTAAAAAGTAAAATTAACCGATTTTTCTTCATGAGGTGCAAGTTCAGAAAGATAATATGATAAATTACTATTTTCGAGTTGAAAATCATTGGGATCTTGTACTATACCAGGAATCAAGAGTGAAATTGATATATTTTCTGCTATATTAGAACCTAAATTTTCAATGGTTAAGATGTAAGTGTTAAGGATCCCTTCTTTTGTACTATAGTTTGTGAGGTGGGAAGTAGCAATTATTGATGCCATATTAAAAGTACTTAAAGGAATAGAATTAGACCTTCGTTCAAATTGGATATTACCAGAGTTTGATCCAAACACAACCCGAGACCCGGGATCATCATTTACATTGATATCACGAGTAGCAAATCCTACATCAAAGTCATTTATAGAAATATTAAATTTCTCGGGATTAGTAACAGAAATCTTAACTAACATTGTATGATTTTCTCTTTCTATAGGATAGAATAACCAATCTAAACTTTGATTGTTATTTATGAAATAGAACGTCCAAGTATCGTTCACAATTGAATCTAAAAACGGTTCCATATTTTGGAATTGTTCTTCTTGAAAATTGAAGATCTCAAAATCTAATGAATCTAAGGTATCTGAAGTACTAAAATTAATTATTAGAGAAATCCTCTCTAAAGGTTTGGTGGCTAAATCCAAAATACTCTCATTTCGAAAAATAAAATTAATTTCAACCTTTTGTATTAGAAATTTTTCTACGGATTCAATGATCCAATCTTCCTCATCCGATTCTAAAGCATTTTCTGGCTCTGTCCCATTGATAGATTTTCCTGATATAATTTCAGGAGAATTATTGCCAAGATCTAAAGTAAAATTATTAATATAGAATTCAGAAAAGGAATCCAAGGCTGTTATTGACATATTTTCCGCACGGTATGAAATATTCATCCCAGGTTCTAGTTTCCAATTATTTCTATTCCATATACTATATTCATTTGTGAATATTTCTTTTAGTTCATTGGGAGTCTGACCTAAAACAGCTAATGCAGTAATCAATTGGGGGTAACCCGAGACAACAATATCAATTACATTATCCATATCTTTGTTATATGGCCATAAATTTGTGAAATTGAGTAAATTTGGAAAATATGTGTCATAAATTCCTGTTCCAAAAGAATCAAAAGAGAAAATGCGTGGATCTTCATCAAAATTAAAGAAATCTTCCAGAGAATCGTATTGGCCTGAATATTCGATCTGTACTATGTCCCAAATTGTATTTTGAACTTCATCTGCTAATGGCTGATTACCTAAGGTTAATAACAGAAAAAAATCGTTAAGATTTAAGGGAATGGGGGTGGGTATACCCCACGCTGTAGTGTTACCCACGTTTTCAGCAACAATATGGTATGTAAAATTCCTGAATGCCCCAAATGAAGCATTACCGTTAAGTAATTCTTTTTTAAGGAGGAGATTGGGTTCGGTGTAGGATATATTGTAGGTAACAGTAAACTCATCGATTGGGTTCAAGATACCTGTGGGAATGTAAGAAAACCCCTGAAAACTGAGTTGTTGCAGGAGGTTAACAATATCAGAAGGATCATTTAGATTTACAGGTTTTACGTAAGATTGTTTGATACCTTCTTCATTCACCCAAAATAATTCAAAGGAATAATCATCAATGGAATCTACATCAAATTCTATACCTGAAAGATATAATAGTAAACTTATTTGCTCGAGTAAAAAATCATAAAATTCATAATTTATTGGTGTGGCATCTATAATGTCTGTACAGAGTATATTAATTTCGATATCAGTCATAAACGCTCCAATGAGTGCAATATATATCTTCTTGCTAGGGGCTAATGGTTCGCCCATATATCCCATAGCATCCCATAAATCGAATTTGAATTGGTTTTTTCCAGTATGAGTTATCCCTTCCTCAATACCTTCGTATTGCAGGAGTAAACTCGTATAATGAGAGTTATTTGATAATGTAAAAGTACCTGCAACTTCAATAAACTGCTCCAATTCTTCTTCAGAAATGGTGGCATTAAAGATCCCCCCTAAATTTTCAACAATATTACTAAATTGAGTAATTAAATCTTGTGTCTCTAAGTTCTGTAAAAATGTCAAATCAAGAGAGTCAATATTAAAATCTAATTGCGTGGATGCAATTTCAAATTCCCCTTCAAAAAAATCCAATGAATTAATAATCATTAATGTGGATGATAAATGATGATAAGAAAGATAATCAGGACTAATTAATCGTGATGTATCTAAAGCTTGCCAATATCCATCCTTTGGAAGATTTGTTGTAAGTTCATCTATTAGGATTTTCCAATCCGGACAATCACCTACGAAAGGGAAGAAATTTGGCTCTGAGGAATTTACTAAAAAAAGATCCATTTGGAATTTTCGTTTTATAATCTCTAAAGCTCTTTCTGCTCTAATATTTGCATCCTCGCTGTCTACCTCATCGTCATAATATAAGAAACCAACAAATCGAGTAAATCCAGGTATGTATTGATCGGGAGTATTGCTGTCAGTCAAAATCTTAGGAAATATTTCTGGTACAATTCCATTTGAAGCACTTATCAGTACATTGCATTTATAAAATGCGGGATCATTTGTATCAAATTGACTAAAAATATTCGTATCATTTGAAAACAGAGATTGACATATAATGGACTTATTTCCCGCAACATATGCATTTATCTGTTCAGCATAGAGATCTGATCCAGCAATATCAGAAGACTTAAGGAATTTTTCTTCAATTTCAAAATCCTTTGAAGGGGATATTTCATGATTAGCTTTCAAACTTATGGAACTAATTAGAAACAATATAATTACTGTGATTGTTGCTAATTTTTTATTCATCACATCGTCTCCCTATATATATCTACAATTTTCTGCTTTCGAACTTTTCTTAAAAGCAATGTCATGCCTATAAGGATCATAGCTATTGACACCGCAAAAATAAATATAATACTTGAAGTTGGAACAAAAATGACATCTGGTTGACCTGAGAGTGTAGACAAGTTTGAAGTTACAATCCATGCTGAAAGCCATCCAACAACCACTCCGACAGTTCCGCTGCTGATCATAATAACTAAGGCTTCAATTATAAATAGACGATTAATTTCCCTTCCTTTTAACCCTAAAGTTCTTACTATTCCTACTTCTTTCTTTCTTTCCACAATCGTCGAATATGATGAGGAGAGTAATCCAAAAATACAAATAAATACAGTAGTCACAGCTATGAGAGAAAAAAGTGTATCTAGTATAAAAAAAGTAGATTGCTGTTGCGAAATTTCTCTTTTAAGGTTGTAAAGATTATAATTATAATCCACTCTGTAAAGTTCGTTTATGAAACTCTCAATAGAGTATGCTGAAATGCTCTGATCGTCTCGTAACTTAATAAACATTCTATCTATATAAGGAACTAGCGGGATATCCATTATCTTTGCATAAGTATCTTGAGAAATTAAAACACCTCCTCTAGTTGCTTGCATACTTGATGCCCCAAATTCTGATGCAAATCCTGGGACGCTCTTTACAGTCCCAACAATCTCGAAGGGATAAACTTCTAATTCATCCCCCCTTCGAATCACTATTCTAACATAATCACCAAATTTTAAATTTAAAACAATAGATATTGCTTCTGATATAATACAGGTATATTCATGCTCGTAATTAAATAATTTATTAAACGCATTATCTAATCCTCCAGATGTCATTTCTATAAATTCTCTTTTAACAGTGTAGGTAAATTCTTCATCAATTCCAATTAACGATATCTCTTGAGTAGTAATACCCGCATAATCTCCAATTTCTGCACTGAACACTTTATCTGCTTCAGAGTAGATCTGCGTTAATTGGTATGGTCTTGCTAGAACAGTTGAGACTTTTTCAATTCCGTTAATTGTAAGAAGATCATCTTCAAAATCTGTTGTCAATATTCTATTTGGATCAATAGATGCTTGCTGTATCATCTTACTAAGAGAGATTTGTCGTTCATCATTAATCGTATTAAGAACGTCTCCTTCAGAGATAGAGAAGAGACCACCGCCTCCTCCCCCAAATCCGCCCGTAAAAACTTCTTCAGGTTCCTTCCAGCCAGATGTTTCAATTACTAGATCTGATCCAGTAGATAATTCTGTCATAGCAGCAGACTGAGCAGAAAGAGAATTTATAATAGTAGATGTGAACACTACAAATGAAAATGATAATGCGAAGATCATAATTGTACTAGAGTTTCTTCTTTGATATCGAAACACAAAAATCTTAATAATATTATGCAATCGTCTAGAGATTGGTCTAAACGCTTGTATAACTAAGCGTAATATTAGGGGAATAACCCCCAATCCTGCTAATGTTAATCCTATATTAAATATTAACAAGATCGATATAAGAGTACCAGCAAATAATGTTGCATCCGTAGAAATTAAGAGTCTAGGGATGATATAGAACACAAAACCACCATTAAAAGCTAAAATTATCCCCATAAGGATTATTTTATAATTAACCGTAGCTTTTTTCTGCAGATGGTACAATGTATCCTCATGACGATATGGATGTATAGACTCAATTAATTGAAGTTTCATCACCTTTAATGCTGGAGAAATGCTGACGACCATCCCAATACCAATCCCCATACTATACGAAATAAGAATAGAAACCCATGTAAATGAAAATTCAAGTTTAGTAAATCCTATCATCGCTGTTGATACTACACTGTTCGCAAAAGGGATAATAACGAACTTAGAGATAATTACTGCCGCAATGATCCCGGATAAAGCCCCAAAATTGCATAATAGAAATCCCTGCATTAAAACGATATAGAGATTATACCTTTTATTAGCCCCAAGTGTTCGAAAGATACCAAACTCTTTGATTCTCTCCTCAACGGAAGTTCGTAAAATTCCATTAATTAAAACCCCTGATATAAGCATAGAAACAATGGTTACAAAAATAAAAACGATTACTATTAATACAGTTAGCATTTCAGCCCATCCTAAAACTCTAAGCTTAGGTAAATCTATATAATATTGATTTATTCCTATTTCTGCTTGAATTACACCTGCAATATTTTTGACTCTTGCCTTAGTTCCATCAATATCCCTTATATCATAAAGTCGATTACTTTCCTTGAAAGTAAGTATCAAATCACTACATGTTTGATTGAATTCACTATATCCGAAATATTCATATAAAGTATTGATATCTACGACAATGAGATGTCTATTTCGGTACGAATTAGGCCATTTAAGATTAAAATCAAAAATAGCGTCCACAGTTAGATTTTTGACAATATTATAGGTTACATTACCGTGATTCAATCGCATACTAATTTCAATTGAATCATTAACAGAGTAGCTGATAATATTATTAAATCCATAATAAATCATGCAATGATCAAGGGGTAAATCATTAATTATCAGCTCTTCACGACTATCTGGATTGGTAAACGCACCAAAGTCAATAGCGTTCTCTAAAGAGAAGTTAATCGCTGAAATTCTCGTCCACTCAGAATCTCCTGTTAGTTCCGTTGTATGAAAACCCTTAGATACCATCACTCTCCCATAGAGATCCATCCTCGGAATAAAGTTTTCAATTGAACTCGACGTATTTTGAATAGAATTAATTAAAGGTTCAAATTTGAAGTATGAAGATCTATCATCAGGTTCTCCTGTATAATGTCTTACAGAAATAACCGCGTCTTGGTTGCCAGCTTCAATAGTAAGATAATCAACATAACTAGATGATATTGAGTCATTCAAGAATAGGATAACTGTAAGTAACCCTATGGAAATTAACATTCCTATGATAGCTAAGATTGTTCTAATTTTCTGGTTCTTTAAATCTAAAAATGCGTATCTTATTATTAACTTGAAATTAGTCATTTGGTTAGTTGTCCTTTCACTTTTTATTAACTAATTAACATGTTTTTTCATGGAAAAAACAAGTTATCACCTTCAATCTTGCCATTTATATTATTCTCATCTAATAATTCCTGTAGGATATCATTGAAATGTTCGGGTAAATTTTCGGTTATCAACCGGGGGACACTATTTTTGATATCAATGATCTTTAATTCTGATTTTCCTTGATTTGCGAAAAGAAAACGAAAAATCTTACTTTTACATTTTTCCTTATTTATTTCTGTTTCTTGTCTTCTTTTAAGTTGCATGATTTCAGTTTCTTTCAAGCCCCCAATTTTTCCTTCGTGTGAAAGTTTACCATCTCTCATATGAAAAACTTTTGTAGCAAATTCCGAGACAGCAGCATCATGACTTACAGCAATAAATGTCGCCCCTCTTTTATTTAAATCTCTGAGAAGATTCAAAATCATGACACCCGTCTTAGAATCAAGATCCCCTGTGGGTTCATCCAATACACATATAGCTGGGTCGTTAGCAAAAGCCCTAGCAATAGCAACCCGTTGTTGTTCTCCACCGCTTAATTCGGAGGGTGTATGGTGGGCTCGTTCATCTAACCCAACTAACCTTAAAAGATCCATCGCCCTTTTTCTTTTTCCTCGACGACTTAGTGATCCGGAAAAATGAAGCGGAACCATTACATTTTCCATCGCAGTCATTTGAGGGAGTAAATTGTAGAACTGAAAAACAAATCCAATCTTTTCTCTCCGAATCTCTGCTAAATCATTATCGTTAAGCATACTTATATTGGATCCTTCTAAAAAGATTTTTCCCCTAGTTGGTGTGTCAAGTCCTCCAATTAAATTCAATAAAGTAGTTTTACCTGAGCCAGAAGGACCCATTATATCTACGAAATCTCCATTATCTATCGTTAAGTCTACTCCGCGCAAAGCTGCTACAGCTGTCGTGCCTAACAAGTATGTTTTATGAAGATTTTCGACAACAATCAAGTGTTCGTAATCTTTCCCCGCAAGTCTATCTTCTTTCGCTTCTTTTTTCATCTTCTTCCGTTCAATGCGAGATTGGGATACAAGTTCCCATTTTTCTTTCTTTTTATCGTCTTTTTGTTTTTTATTCTTCCATTTTTCAAACTGTTTTGACGGTTTTCCCTTCCAAATTGCCAACCTACCGGTTTCTTCTTCATACTCTTCCATTAATGGAGTTTTCTTCAAAAGTGGGGTTTTTGACATAGGTTATCTGCTCTTTCTAATTTGATTAATATGTTTAAGAACGATTTTTACCATTTAATATATCAGTTTAACTTTATAATGTCACATTGCTAAAATAAATTTTTTCCGTAAGTTTTTCTATTTCTGATATGCAAATACAAGAAACGTTATAAAAATTAAGATTCTACTCTACTAGAACCTTGAATATAATTAAGGTTATTTAAATTTCATTCATTTTCAAATAATTTAAGATACTTTGGTATATATCTCTCTCCGCATTTTTTTTGTTGCTAAATAACTTTGATTTGAGAGAATTAGGAAGATCTATTATGATTTTCTTCGTTTCATTCTCTATTAATCGAGGATTTTTAGCAACCCAAATTGGATCGTGTTCAGGACCACTTTTTTCATATTCCAATTTCACAAAAATATTCGTCTTGAATTTCTCTTGTAAAAATTCTAATAAGTCGTTTTTTGTAGGTATACGGGTGTGTATTAACGTATCATCAAAATTTTCAAAAAAAGGGTATATCATTTTTCTTGTTACTAGATCAATGTCAT
>JAEOTL010000212.1 GCA_016839845.1 Promethearchaeota archaeon | reverse complement strand
TTTTGGGTTAATTTCTCTTCAGAGGAGTTGAAGTTAATTTTTAATTTAATTAATTTTTATAGTGAAGTAATAATGATCAATGTATAATTTTGAATTGTAATTAAGAAGAATTATGACGATAAAAGTAATTATTACCAGGGATTTTGATCATATGAGTGAAATTGCCGCTGAAATAACGAAAGAAATAATTATACAAACATTAGAAAAGAAAAAGGATTTTATTTTTGGATTAGCTACGGGAAATTCTCCCACAGGTATGTATAAATATTTGACTCGTATGGCTAATACAGGTGTATTTGATAGCAGTCGGATTCGTAGCTTTAACCTTGATGAATATGCAGGACTCCCTGGTGAAAATGCTCAACAACGAACATTACACCCCGAGAGTTATTGTTATTTTATGATTCAAGAATTTTTTGGTCTTCTTGATAAGAAATTCATCGAAACATCAGTACCGTATGGATGTTTGATTGATCAACAAAAATTGGAAAATGAACTTGATGCACATCCTGAAGATTGGGTCGTGTTAGGTACGGATGCGGGCAAATCAATTTCTATTAAAGAAAATGCCACTTCAGAATATTTAAAATGGATTCAGGAAACAATATTGGAAGGGTATGCTCAGAAAATTGCAAATGCTGGGGGAATAGATTTACAAATAATAGGTGTAGGAGGTCGTGGTCATGTTGCTTTCCATGAATCAGGAATTCCTTTTGAAGGGAGTAGTGTTTTATTAGTAAAGCTTGACGATAATACCGTAGAAAATGCAGTTATAGATGGACATTTCGCAACAAAAGAAGATTCCCCTAGGTTTGCAATTAGTATGGGAGCAGAATTAGTATATAAAGCCAAACAAGTAATATTGTTGGCTAATGGTGAACGAAAGGTTGAATCCGTTACAACCTCACTCATAAATGATCCTACACCAGATATCCCAATTTCCTATGGGCAAACTTATTCGAAAAATGGGGGGGTTTTGACTTACGTATTAGATAAAATCGCCGGTAGAGAACTCCTTACTCACAAGGATGTACTTAAAGCAAAAGATATAGAAATCGAAGAAATAAAATAGAATTTTTCGATTTTCCCCAAATTTAATATACAAATTCTCTGTAAACTAAATTAAATTTAGTTTTTCCATTTTTTCCTTAGCAACTTTGTTTACAACTTCAGAGGATTCAAGGTCAACACTTGATTCACCAGTAAGTCTCAAATAAGGACTAGTTCCGGAGCGTCGAATTAAAATCCAGCCATCATTGTAGTCAATTCTAACTCCATCCATCTTGTTTATATTCGATATTTTTTTTCCTAAGGTATCCAACGACTCTGTCATTTCTTCAATGATCTTCTTGTTAATATCCTCTGTAAATGGGATATCTTCCTTCAATCGAAATTTAGTTTCATAAAAGGGATATTTTGGAATTTCCTTTAGAAGAGCTCTCAATGGTTTTCCAGTCTCTACAATCATTCTTAAGACTTTAGCGATAGTGACCATCGAATCAGGACCAAGATGAGTGCTGGGCCATATATATGTACCTGAGGTTTCTCCACCTACGTAGCCACCTTGTTCTTTAATAGCTATAGCCACTTTAATATCACCAACTTCTGTTCTCACTACTTCACATCCGAGAGGATTTAATACATCTTCTACTAAACTTGAGGAATTAATAGCAGTGACCACTTTCATGTTTTCATCTGAAATCTTAGTTCCTTTATATCTTTCCAAGTAATTCTTTGCCATCAGGGTTAATAAGCGTATAGGATCTACGATTTCCCCGTCTTCATCCAAAAAGATTACTCTATCCGCATCACCATCAAGTGCAATCCCTATAGTTTCTTTTTCTGAGCTTTTTAGAAATTTTGACAATTGAATTAAATTCTCTTCATTAGGCTCGGAGTGTCTTCCAGGGAATTTTCCATCCATTTGGGCATTTATAGTCATAATTTTGACATTGTAAGCGCTTAATAATCGCGGAACTATTTCACAACTTGCACCGTTACCAGGATCAACAATAACATTTAATTCACTCCCATCAAACTCCACTCTGCTAGTGATATCTGAGATATGTATATCATTGATATTAGTTTCAAGAGTCATTCTACCTATTTCATCCCATTCAATTTCTATAAACGCCTTTTCGTTATATATTCTTTCGATTTCAGCCTCCTGATCGGGAGTGAAGCCCATACCTGAGGGATTCCATATTTTTAGTCCAATGTATTCAGGTGTATTATGGCTAGCTGTAATCATTACTCCTGCTTTTGCTCTCAGATAATTAAGAGACATTGCTAATGTTGGAGTAGATACTATCCCAACAGCCTTTACAGAGCATCCTGTACTTACTAATCCAGAAATTAATGCATATTCTATTGGTAGAGCGGAAGTTCTAATATCTTTACCAATTACAACAATTCCTTCCCCTTCTAGATAAGTCCCTAAAGCAAGTCCAACATCTAATGCCATTTGAGGGGTAAACATAACGTCAGATTCACTATAGTTTTGAAATACTCTTCGAATTCCAGAAGTACCAAACATCGCGGTCATTTACTTTTTACTCTCTATAAATTTGTTTAAAAATATTCACTAGTTTAATAAAAAATATTGAAATAACTTTTAAAACTTTGTCTAATGTAAAATAGATTTAAGAGATGTCGAGGCTCAAAATACAAACAAATTTAATCTTTCATATTACAAATTCTTTGGGATGTAAATTATGTTCTAAGCAATTTTTACTGACAGTTTAGGTTAGTTATTAGCAAATTTACAATTTGAAAGGATAAAGTATTAATTTTTGAAAACTAAATACTATTATTAATTGAAAATATCGAAATGCACAAAAGTTATCGGCTTACCAAATGATTTTTCAAGGATTATACAATATTTTGGATTTATATCTAAGTGATATCGATTTATTTTATAACAACATCGATCATTATTTCCAAGATAAAATAATTGCTTCTTTAGGGAATAATCAAATTGAAAAACAGGATTTAGAGGATAAGCTAAAAGAATTTATTTCATTTCTTACAGAGATTTTTGTTAATTTGGGTTTTGATTTGAGTGAAATTACCTGGAAGTTCTCAGATCTTCACTCAGAAATACGAGAAGATAGGGTAATTTCGCATATCGAGCTTTATGAGAAGATTTTAGCACCAATTATCTATGAATTCTTTTTAGAAAAAATTGTAGATTATCTAGTAAATATTGATGTTGCACCTTTAATGTTAAAACTGAAGGACGTGGGCTTTTTACCAATAGAATTCATAATGGAATTAAGGAATTTAAAAAACGTGCTGGAACGATATCCTGATAAAAGAGAAAATCTGCGAAAATATACCCAAATTCAGAAAAATATAATTAATAAATTTCAAGAGAACAAAGAAAAGATAGAAAGTTTAGAAGATATCGAAGAACCTGAGTATAAACTTCAAATAATATATCTAGTCTACCGAATTATTCACTTCTTGAACTTGCAGAGGATGTTTGACTTTTCTCATATCCAATCTTATCTTAAAGAAAATGTAGATGAATGGTTAATCGACGTTCCTATGATTTCCCTAAAAAACCCTGATATCTATTTCTGTGGAATTTATTTAGCCAAACATTTAGGAGTTGAACTTGATGAAAAGAAAATCAATGGTTTTCTTTTGGATTTAAGTGTGGAAGCGGGAGATAGATTTGAATGTCCCTTGATTGAGGCTACCGATGGGATTTATTATTTTACTAAGTCAACCGAAATGATGAAAGTATTTTTGAATATAGAACAATTAAAGGGAATTTTAAAATCCCCCCCTGAATTTTTTGAGTTGAATTCATTAAAAAACCTTGAAACTTCTCAGTTGGTGGTCATTTTGAAAATTTATCGTCAGCTTGGAATTAAAAAAGTAGAGGATGAGATAAAGAGTATAACCGAAGAAATAGAAAGAAGAATCAGCCCAGAAGGAATAAAACAGTTCAGGGATGGATTTGTCTCATCAGAAGCGACATATTATGTTTTATTTAGCTATTACATGAATAATTCCCTTGAAAAGTTAAAAGATTATGACATATTAAAAAGTATCATTTCACGGATTTATCGCAACTTAGAACTTCTTGATTTTTCAATCGATACAAATTTTGATTTAGTAAGTGAGTTGTTCTATTCCCTCGAAAGTTTAAAGCTTTTTAACTGTATTGAAACAAGGGAAATGATAATTCATTTAGCAAAATATCTATTCCCAAAAGAAATTGTTGAGAAGATTTCAATTAGTAAGGAATTGATTAGAAACAAAGCGAAATTTAGGCATCTAAAAGTAAATAGAATTACTGGGGAAACTATTTACTAAGCTTTGATTTTATAAAATAAATTTCGTCTATGTTTGTAAAAAAGATACAAAACTAAAAATTTTTAATTAAATCTAATCATTATATTAAAATAATTATAGAATTTACTGATTTTGATGGATCTAAGAGATTTTGAGCTTATTTATAAAGAAAATAGAATCGAAATTAAGGATAAATCTAAAATAGCTTCTAAGCTTTCGGAGATTGTAGGAAACGAGAATGTGTCAGCCAAGGAAGTTGATCTTTTGGCATATTCGAAAGATTCAACCTTATTATCTTTTAATTGGGAAATTGAAGGAAAAATTGCTGGTCTTGCGGATTTCATTACTTGGCCTGAGACAGTTAAACAAATTAGTGAAATATTGAAATTAGCAAATAAAGAAAAGATACCAGTTATCCCCTTTGGGGAGGGATCAGGAGTTGTAGGAGGAGCCATACCTCTTTATGGGGGTATAATAATCGATATGAAAAAGTTTAACAGAATTATTAAAATCAATGATGCTAATTTGACTGTTACAGCTGAAGCGGGTATCAATGGGATGAATTTAGAACGTTATTTAAACGCTAAAGGATATACTTCTGGTCATATACCTCAGTCATTATATACCTCCTCATTAGGTGGATGGATTGCGCATCGTGCGGCAGGACAATTCAGTACTAAGTATGGAAAAATCGAAGATATTATTTTGGGAATGGAAGTAGTATTACCTGAGGGTGACATCATAAATTTCAAAACCATAGCCAGAGCATCAACGGGACCTCAATTAGATAAATTATTCATAGGGGGAGAAGGAACATTGGGTATTGTTACTGAAGCAACGTTAAAAATTTGGCCATATCCTGAAAAACGAACTCTAGTTTCATATGCGTTTCCAAACTTAGAAAATTCTTTCGATGCTGTTAGACAAATTTTAAGAACCCAAGCCTATCCAGCAGTAGTAAGGATTTATGATCGATTTGAAACTGCCAGACATTTCCCAGATATTGAAGAGGCTAAAGATAGAGTTATGATTATTTTTATCTGTGAAGGCAATTCAAAGATAGTTGATGTCGAGGAATCAATTACAAGAGATATGTGTGAATTGAACTCTGGCATAGATTGCGGGGAAAACCCCGTAAATCACTGGATGGAATCAAGATTTCGTGTCACTGAAACGTCTTCTATGCCTACCTATAAAATAGTGTTTGATACTATTGAAGTAGCTTCATTATGGGATAATGCCGCAAAATTATACCATACAGTTCTAGAATCAGTGAATAAACTGAAAGGAATTTTGATGATAACAGCTCATGTTTCGCATTTCTACCCGAATGGAGTAGGGCTCTATTTTTCATTCGGTGGAGTTCCCCCAAAAGGAACATCGAATTTCGAATTCTATCAAACATGTTGGGATACAACGATAAAGGCTGTGTTGGATGCAGGAGGTTCGATTGCCCACCATCACGGAATTGGGATTAATAGATCCCATTGGATGAATGAAGAATGGGGTAAAGCAATGAATACTTTAAGGCAAATTAAGAAAATACTTGATCCAAATAATATTTTAAATCCGGGTAAAATTTATGTAGACACTTGGGGGAGAGGTGAAACCTAAATGGGTATTGAAGAAACCTTAAAGAAATATTCATGGATAGCCCCTTTACTTCAGAGAGCTGATAGGGAAACCAGATCTACTCTTATGAAGAACTTTAGACAGAGGAAGAAGAATTTTTTCCCAGATAAAGAGTTACACGCTGATGTGGATAATCTAATAAAATGTATGTTATGTCCAAACATGTGTCGATTTGATTGTGGGACTCTTCAAGCAGCAAATACTGAAAGTATGAGTCCTGCTTACAAATCAAGAATTGCTTATTATATTTCTGTTGGAAAAATAGACCCAACTGATCCTGCTAATAAAGATTTCATAGATCTAATGTATAAATGTTCAAATGAGGAGAATTGTAAAGTATGGTGTCCTTTTGATTTCTCCGTGGTGTCTCTTCTTGAGACGGTAAGAGATGACTTGACAAATGATGGGTTAATGCCTGATTACCTAAAACCAAGAATTAAGAATTTAAAAGAAACTGAAACTATAGAAGATTATAATATTTATAAGACGTATAAGGAGAAGGGCATTGAAAATATCGAAACCGATGGGAACGATGAAGTTTACTACTATATTGGGTGTGAAATGATGAAATTCCCTGAAGTTGTTAAAGCTAATGTAGCAATTTTGAAGAAAGCAGGAGTGAAATTTTCAACAAATCTTGATAAAAAAATGTGTTGTAGTGGCCCGATGTTTAATATTCGAGATCTAGGTATAGCTAAAGAGTTTGCGGAAAAAAATAAACAATTAATTGAAAGTACTGGAGCAAAACTAGTGGTTTCTGATTGTCCTGGGTGTGTTCTAGCATTAACCAATAGATATGAGAGCATTGGAGTCAAAATAGACATAAAAATCATTCACATCGTAGAATACATTGCTAAATTAATAGAGGAGGGAAAATTGTCGATCAAAGGGAACATCCCTGATGAGTTTAAAACTATTACAATTCATGATCCGTGCTTAATGTCTAGAAATCTTAAGGATAATTCTTCCATAAGGTCAATATTAAGCAATATCCCCGAATTGGAGCTTAAAGAACCCATATTTAATAAAGAGTCAACACATTGTTGTGGATGGAGTGGTACTCTCCATTGGGCGGATAGAAACTTGGCCATAAAAGAATCTCAAAATAGGGTTCAGGAGTTAAAGGACACTGGTGCGAATAATCTCCTTTCAGCATGCCCCTTATGTGAATTAGGTTTAAAGTACGGACTCACCGAAAATGACAAGGGCAATATTAATATATTGGATATATCAGAATTATTAATTAAAATATTATAATTTGTTTAGATTAAAGTGATTTCATGAGTGATTTAATTTGTGTATTTGATGTTGGGACTACGGGAGCCAGAACCATAATTTTCGATATCAACGGGAAAGTGATAGCACGAGAATATGAGGAATATCAACACCCTAAGCAACCTATAGGAATCTCTGAACAAGATCCATTAATCTGGTGGAATGCTATAAAAAAAACTTGTAATTCTGTGTCACAAAAAATTAATACTAATGATATCGTAGGTATGTCTGTAGCTTCTCTTAGAGAGACTTTTACTTTTATAGATGATAAAGGGAATCCTTTACATTCTGCTATAACGTGGATGGATGATCGAGGGGAACCGAATGCTAAAGAATGGGTTGAAAAAGAGGGTGGAACTAGAAGATCAATACCCAAAATTTTATGGATGAGAGAAAATAAACCAGAAGTTTATAAAAAAATATTTAAAATAGCTTTTGGGGATACTTTCATCTATAATAAATTATGTGATGTATATTTAACAGATTATACTAATGGAACTTTTGGGATTCTTAATTTAGAAACTTTGAAATGGGATGAGGAATTGTCTGAGCAATTTAATCTCCCTATTGATTTATGGCCTGAGCTTTATTCCCCTGGAGAGATAGTGGGTGAACTCTCAAACTTAGCAGCAAAAGATCTAAATTTGCCAAATAATATTCCTGTAGTTATGGGGACTGGAGATCAACAATGTGCCGCATTAGGATTAGGAGTAATTGAAGAAGGTCAAGCTAAAATTACTACGGGAACTGGAACTTTTGTTGATTACGTCACCAATAGACTTATTAAACCTGCTGGAAACGTTCCTATTTTTTCTTATCCTACTGTTATCAAAAACAAGTGGCACATTGAAGGTGCAATGCCAGGAACAGGAACAGCTATGAAGTGGTTTAAAGACAATTTTTCTCAATTACAGATTAAAGAGAGCAATGAGAAGCAGGTCAATGTATATGATATCTTGGCAAACGAGGCATCAACGATCTCTCCTGGTAGTGAAGGTTTACTTTTCATACCATTATACATGTTTAGAAAGGGAACAATTCATGGTTTGGGATGGAATCACTCGAGGGGTCATATGATTCGAGCAATTATGGAATCTGCTGCGCTAACAGCTCATATGTACCTCCAAATGTTAGAAGCTATGGCTGGTGCAAAAGTCTCAGAAGTTAGAGCAGACGGAGGAGCTATGAATAGTCCATTATGGGCACAAATTCTAGCAGATATAACTACAAAAAAAATCCTTATACCTGAAGTAAAAGACGGTGCTGCGATGGGTGCTGCAATATTAGGTTTTTATGGGACTAACAAATTCGAAAACATTAAAGCTGGTGTAGATAATATGGTGAGATTTATAGATACTAAGGAACCTATAAAACAAAATGTTAGGATTTATAAGAAATTAAATAGGGTTTTTATGCCAACCCTATTAGAGCTTCATGAGAAAAAAAGAGTCACAAAAGACTTATAAATTTTTTCTTAATTTATTTTCACTTTTGTTAACTTTCTTTCTGTTTTAGAAAAGTATTTTTTGAATCTAGTATTTCAAGAAATATCAAATATAACTCAATCTTTGATTCCATGCCTTATTTTACTAACCAAGAGGGTTATAACTTATATTACGAGAATATTAATCCGGATTCACTGAGTTGTCCCATTATTCTACTTCATGGATTCGCCTCATCTGCTGCATTCTTCAAATCCCAAATAAAAATCTTGAAAGATGATTATCGAGTGATTGCGTTTGATGCATTAGGGCATGGAAGGAGTGATCATCCAAGAGAAAAAAACATCTCTAAAAACCTTAGATATGATATTATTAGGGACTTAGAAGATCTCCTCGAATATTTGGGAGTTTGTGAGCAATATGGAATTATTGGTCATTCTCTTGTTGGAGGAATGATAGGACAATTATTTACAATGAAACATCCTGAGAAAATTAAATTTCTAATCTTGCTCAATTCTGGGTATATAATTATTGATAACATTATCAGAAATATTTTCTATAATTTATTGCCGTACAATGTTCGAATGAATTTTCTAGATATAGTAGCGAATTCTATTGAAAAAATCATAGATAGGACGATACCCTTTATTATTACCGCGTTATCAGACACTTTAGAGGGAATTAAATTAACGAAAGACGAATTGTTTATGAAAATTGAGGAACAAATCTTCAATATGATAAATGAGATTAATGAGTATGATCCTTCTCATATTAATTGCCCAACTCTTATCATCGCAGGAAGACTTGACAATTTTGCTCCCGAGCAAATGTCTGAAGAATTACATAAAAAAATTACAAATTCTACATTAAAAATTATAGATATGGCAGGTCATTTCGCACCAGCTCAGAGAAAAGATGTTATTAATAAATTAATATGTGAGTTTATTAAAAATATTAAGTGAATATCCCATATTAATTCTCAAAATCAATATAGATTTGATTTTATTATGAACAAGAACCATGATGAAAACACAACAGTTACATATTTCAAAAAAGAAGTACAACGTTTTGTCAAGGAACGTAATTGGACAAAATATCACACCCCCAAAAACTTAGTACAAGCTATAAATTGTGAAGCAGGGGAACTCTCTCAATTGTTACTTTTTAAAGATTTTACTAAAGAAACTATCTTGGGAGAAGAAGAACTTGCTACGAATATTTCTGATGAAATTGCTGATGTTTTTGTATACCTTATAAGTCTTATAAATATATTAGATCTAGATCTTACCGATATTTTTCAACAAAAAATGAAAAAAAATAA
>JAEOTL010000211.1 GCA_016839845.1 Promethearchaeota archaeon | reverse complement strand
GGTGTTTATAACATTACTGTTGTTGTACTGACTGAAAGACTTGGGAATTTCATTAGACAATCTTCCCTTTGGATACAATCCTACATACCTTAATTCCAATTTTTTTTTTTACTTTATAGTTATATTTTGAGATAATCAACTAAACACTTATTACTAATCCTAGCAAAGCAATATTATAAATAAATATTAGATCAAATGGAGGTAATGGATAATGCCAGAAAATATAAAGAGTGTATTTGAACTGCTTGCAAAGTATAATACTAAGGCTAACCAGAAAGTATCGGATATCTTGGATAGTTTAGAATCTTCCAAGTTGACTGAAGATTTAGGGTCTTATTTTGGGTCCATTTTAGGGCTCTTAGATCATCAATTGGCTTCGGATATTGGGTGGCTTCGAGCATTGGGAGAGAATGTTTCAGCTTTGGATTTTGTGCCCCCAATTTTAGAGAGTTATTCTATTGAACGGCTTCCCCAAAAAGAACTTCACTGGAAAACTCTTTCCGAATATAAATCCGCACGTGTAGAGGTTGATAAAGTATTAGAACGCGTAGTTAATGAACTGGATCCTGATCAGTATTCAGCATCTTTAACAATAGAAGGTCGCCGTGGAAAATTTGAAAACATTATATGGCGTGTTTTGCTTCAAATTTTCAATCACCATACCCATCACCGAGGAGGAGTTTCAGTACTTTTGGATCAACTTGAAATAGAGAATAGTTTCTCTAGTGTCCTCTTTTAAGTGTAAAAACAAATAATCTATATTATCTTTTTTTCTAATACGTTACATATTTTTCTAGTCTTTAAGTTAAGGAAATTGTTCTAGTATTTCGAGCTTTCTCGATTTTATGCTATCAAAACTGATTTGTTGTTCAAAAAAGAAATCAAAAGGATCTTTAAGGTCACTTAATAATTCTTTAGAATAGAGACGTTCATAAAAAATTCGTCCTTTATTTGTCAATGCCAGAAATCCTTTTTCTGAGAGTGATAACAAATTCTCATTAAGTAAGTCATTTATCACTGAAACAATCCCTTTTTCCTTAAACAGATATAAGCCAAAATATGCAAACTCAGTGTAAACCTCTTCGCCTTTATTCAAAGATTTTTGAAAATGCTCCGATAATTGCTCGGGGGTGAATTGTAAATTTGAATTATCATTATACACAGAAAGTATCCACTTAGTTATGTATTCTCTGAAATTTTTTTCATATTTCATCTGGAATTTCTCATATTCAATTTCTTCTTCTTTCGAGGTAATTAAATCACGAATTATTTCAATAACTTCTTTGAATATGAGAAAGCATACGAGAATTGCGATAATTGGATCAAAATAATGAAATAATGGGTTTCCTAAGGAGGTTCCAAGACTTGATAAAAGAGCACCGATAATGATGCTGATTGATAATATAATGTTCACTTTTGAATCTATAGCACTAGCGATTAGTGAAGAATTCCTATTTTTTTTTCCTACAAAATTCTTTAAAATACGCAAGTAAACATTTAAGAATATAGATATTAGAGCGATAATCACGATGTAAATTGCATTAGAAATGGGTTCAGGGCCATAGAATAAAGAAAAAATAGAGTTTAGTAGAATAGAACCTCCCGTAAAGGCCATTAAGCTTATAATGATTATATTTACCAATTTTTCTTTTTTAAATTTAATACCTATTACGATTAAAATTATCGCGATACAATCAAGTAAATTTTCCAATCCTTCAGCAAATAATGATTCTGAATTAAAAAAGCCTATGAGAATTTTTAAAATGCTCAAAATGATTAACCCTGTAAAAGACCTTATCAAGATACTATTACTGTTTAGAATTTTATTGAATTTCCTCAATTGGTTATTCAATGTTTCATTCCATAGTTTCCCCTGTTGCCTACCTAACTCGTTTAGACACACTTCATTATCTTTAATATCTGCAAATCCAAGAGCACACAGATGATAGATACTTGATTTTGCTGTTTTATCATCAAAATGCACACTTTCTATAAAAATGTTAAATATCCCATTAATTTGCTTCTTTAATTCTGAAAAATGGAAGCGATGATCATCTTTCTTTCCTAAATAATATAAGGCAGCATATTCTACTCTACTAATTGGAAATATCTCGTACTTTCTTCTGTGAAAGCCAATTGCTGCTATTCTAATTAATGAATTTATAGTTAGTAGAATCATAAAAACTAATGAGACGTAAAATATAAAACTAAATTCGATTAAAAGAATGGTCTGATTAACAGTTTGAAGAAATATGTACAATAATATGTAAAAATAAACAAATGCCAAATAAAAGCTAGCTAAACTCCGATATATTTCTTTGATGTGAAATTGTTTGAAGATAATATTAAAACCACTTGTTAAATAATGACCTACAAAAAAAAGGGACATTACTGTTAAAGAAAAACTCCAGAGAAAACCCCCTGTTATTATAAATTCAATTACAATCATTGTTGTAGAGAGACTGAAATAAAGGGAAAGTACCTTCTTAGTATCTAACTCCCAATTAAACTTATGTGTAAGAATATGTGAATAATTTAATATAACTCCGATACTAATCAAGAAACTCCAATAGATTGTCTTAACTAAAAAAAATTCCAGGAAAAAAAGAGGAATTAAGATACCTACTAACCCACTACCAATTAACAAATAGCGCCATTTCATATTTTTCACCATATTTTCGGATATTTCCCCATTTCTTTTACTCCTTCTGATCCCTAAGTTGTGATAAACGGTTGAAAATCAGATACAAAATTGCTCCAAATCCACCTAAATTAAGTGATGTAAAGATGTAGTTATAGGTTTTATACATAAGAAAGCCTAGATTTGAACCATGGAGCACACTAATGTCAGCATATTCGAATACAGTAATAATAGTAAAAACATTCAGGAGAAATGCTATAATAAGAGGGATTAACACTCTTTTTGATTCATCCTGTTGGATTCCGAATCCGTATATAACTTCAATTAAACAAATCACAGCATAAAAGAACAAAAACCCAAGTAACACTGATAACTCTTGAATCACAGGAGGATTACTACCATATTCGGTTAATAACGGAAAGGTCGCGAAAAATAATATAACCGTGATAATTCCCAGAATTAGATAGCTTGCGATAAATGCACTCTTACCCACTTTGAATGAGTTCATGATTCTCTCGAGTAATCATAAAAATGAATTATTCATAAAGTTATATATAATTTTGAATACGACTATTTTGTTATAAATGCTAAATTTAGTAATTGATTTTTTACTATAGATAGAAGGAAAAAATTTTCAAGATTTTAAAGAAAATGAATGCTTTTAATGAACAAACTTGCCAAAGGTGTGGTACTTGTTTTGAACAGTGTCCATTTCTGCAATTACCTATAGAAAGTGCTAAGGAAGAGATCTCTAGATTGATTGATAAGAGAAAATCACGATTAATTCTTAAAAATTGCGCGAGCTGCTCTTACTGCAATTTAGTTTGTCCCACAGGGTCAAGACCATATAATCTTATAAGAGAAATACGATTAGAAAGATCTCGTGAGAAAGGTGTCAGATCTATGGTACTAATAACTGAGGAAATGCCCCACAATTTAATGTCAATTGCGTTGGAGATTGAGGCTGAAGAAAAAAAACGAGATTTGAATCGATATGAAAATCCCACCAAAAGTGATACAATGTTTTATGTGGGATGTGGCATTCCTTATTGTTTCCCTGATCTTGCTAAGACCAAATTGTTCGGGAAATTGCCCATAATAGGGGGCATGAAGTTTTGTTGTGGTGGTTATGTGCATTCGTCTTTTGGTGAAACTGAAGCTAGGATAAAAGGTCTAGAATTATTGAATAAATTCAAGGAAGTGGGGGTTGAAAAACTCATCACCTTCTGTCCTGGATGTGACTCTATGATAAAAGGGGTTTATCCTTCAATTATCGATGACTTTAACATAGAAGGTCAAACCATCATTGATTATTTGATTGAGAAGTATCATGAGGGTGAGTTTACCATCAAAAACAAGATCACCCAAAGAATTGCCTTCCAAGATCCTTGTCCTTGGAGAAATTTAGATAAAAAGATTTATGATGGTCCACGGGAATTTCTTGAAATCATTGGTGCGGAGGTTGTCGAAATGAAACACAATAAGGAAAAATCTCTATGTTGTGGAGCTCCACTCTCTATGAGAAATCGATCATTAGCAACAGATATCGCTAAAGGAAAAATAGCTGAAGCAGAATATGTAAATGCAGATAGTATCGCTCATATCTGCACGGGCTGCCTTTCCGCATTGTCTTATCATGCCACTGAAAGAAATATTAAGTCATATTATATTACAGAATTAGCCCAAATGGCCATAGGGGAACACCCTTCTCTCAATATCCTTGACAATACGAATAATATTCAAAAACAGATTATGAAAACAATTAGCAAGAATCCCAATGTAATAGCAGAACGATATATCATAAAGAATGGAAAAATTTGTCGTCAATAATTCCCTCTCAGAATGATAATATCTGATTCTTCTCTGCAGTAGGGAAAGTTATCTAGCAAAAAAAAGATTCAGAGATACTACAAAAGAAGAATTTATAAAAATATAGTTAATTTTTAGTCCATATATTTTTTGATATTTTTTGATTACTTTCAGTGATGGTACTTATGGAATTAAAAACACTATTCAGCCCGCAAAAAATTGGAAATGTAAAAATAAATAACAGAATTGTTAGATCTGCTACTTTTGAGCATAGAGCAGAAAAATATGGATATGTGGGTCAAAAT
>JAEOTL010000210.1 GCA_016839845.1 Promethearchaeota archaeon | reverse complement strand
GTAATTATTTCAAGTAAATCTAATTTTTAAGTATTGAAATATTTTAGGTTACCATGATTCCTTCTATTGAATGGTCTGATGAGAATAAAGTTAAGATGATCGATCAAACCCTCCTCCCCTATGAACTCAAGTTTCTTGAATTTGATGATTATAGAGATGTAGCAACTGCGATAAAGGTAATGAATATCCGAGGGGCTCCCGCAATTGGTGTTACTGCGGCGATGGGGCTTGCTTTAGCTACTATTGAATATAAGATGCTCCCAAAAGACAGATTCTTAGAATTCATGGAAGAGGCCGCTGAAATTATTAGAAGCACACGACCTACAGCCTCAAACCTTTTTTGGGCAGCAGATCGGATTATGAAAATAATCACTGGCTATCCTGATGATCCCGCAAATTTATCCGAATTGGTCATTGAAGAGGCAAAACTCATGGCTCAAGAGGATATTATAGTCAACCAAAATATCGGTAAACATGGTTCTGAAATATTGAATGATGGTGATACGGTTTTAACGCATTGTAACGCGGGATCTTTGGCGACAGTTCAATATGGAACCGCCTTAGCACCAATAAGGTCTGCTATAGAGCTCGGAAAGAAGATAAGAGTTATAGCTGATGAAACTAGACCACGTTTACAAGGAGCTAGACTAACTGCTTATGAATTACAATATGATAATATCCCTGTAAAGGTAATATCAGATACTTCCTCTGGTTTGCTGATGAGGTTAAGAATGGTGGATAAGGTAATCGTTGGGACTGATCGAGTAACTTCAGATGCTGTGTTTAATAAAATCGGGACTTATTTAGTGGCCTTAGCAGCAAAAGATAATGGTATTCCCTTCTATGTTGCCGCACCTACATCAACTCTCTCTCTTAATGAAACTGTAAATGATGTTATTATTGAACAACGAGACAGTAGTGAAGTTAGTAATGTGTTAGGAAAAGTTCAAATCGTACCCGAAGGAGTAGAATGCTTGAATTATGCTTTTGACATAACGCCCTTTCGATTAGTTACAGGGATTATTACTGAAGATGGTGTGTTTAGTCCGGAAGAACTCTTGAGTAAGTATAAATAACACTTAAATTTTTAACTCTCAATTATATATCCTTGATAAAACCAGTTTTAATTCTTGAAGTGTCTTAGTTCTACTTAATTGAATTCGGAAATCTGTCGAATTTTCAATTCCTTTTGTTAACCAAATGGAGTTTCGTTTAAGTTCAGCAAATTTAAACTCTTGATTCCCATAAGGATGAGATAGATCCTTGAGAAAGTTCTCAACCACCTTCTCATATCTATTAACACGAGTTTTCAATAAACTAAGATTGTTCTTAATGATAAGTTCTTTATTACTCCTCAAATAGGAGTGAATTTGGCTGAAA
This sequence comes from Promethearchaeota archaeon, assembly GCA_016839845.1. The sequence continues at coordinate 6,570 of JAEOTL010000210.1, read as the reverse complement.
ATTTCGGGATTACCCATTGATTCTCTACCAATCATTAATGCATCAACTTTAGTGTAATTAATAAATTGTTTTGCAGAATGAAATTCGGTAATATCTCCATTTCCCACTACTGGGATTAAACACTTTTGTTTCACTTTTTTTACAGTATCCAAATCCAGAGAACCCTTATCATAGTTACTTTTAACCGTTCTTGCGTGAATTGTAATAAAACTTAATCCTGAGTTATTTACTATTTTAGTGAAATCTTCAACGATCATCGGCCTTCCAAAACCAGTCCTGACTTTAAGTGAAATGGGTCTAGATGAGTGTTTCACTGCAGTCTGTATCAATAAATTTAACAGCTTGAAATCCTTCATTAAGTATCCTCCCTCCTTTCCATTTATTGCTCTCCGAGAAGGACACCCCGCATTAATATCTAATATATCATATTCATAGCTCTCGAGAAAATCAATAGAATTTTTAAGAGATTCAGTATCAGATCCTATCAATTGTATAGATATTGGTCGCTCCTTTTCGATTTTAAACAGATGAGGTTCCACTGATTTGGGTGTTTTCACAATATTTTTTGTATATATCATCGGAACACTTACTAAACCGATATCATGAAACGATCTACAAAATCTTCTATAAGGAGCTGTCGTTACATTCTGCATAGGAGCTAGTACATATCGATTTGCTAATTTAAGAGGACCGAATTTCATGTTAATTATTTGGGATTTACTTTCTCTTATTTTCTAAAACAATGAAATTTTTTTAATAATTCAAATTATCTATAATTAATTAACACTATTGATTACTTATCGTACAATGTCAAACTACCTTAAAACATTTGAGTTTAAAAAACAACCTCAAGAAATTAGTTATCTTGAAGTGGATCCACTTAATATAACAGAGGATTTTGTGTTTTACCATAATAAAAGTAAAATCAGAAAAGCACTCACCCCACTACAATATTTATTTAAATCATATACTAAAAATCCTCTATTAGCTCTGGCGATAAGAGATTCATTTTTACAAGAGGAATACACAGAGAGTTTTATGATGGTTTTATTCACAGTTCCAAAGGTTGTGGAGCAAACAAATAAAATTATCCAAGAAAATTCTGATATTCAATTAAACGAGGGGTGTTACTATATGCGTGTTTCTTCTACTTACTTATTACTTTTAGCTCGAGATATGAAAGGTTTGGATAAGGGGATAGAAATTATGGAGGATCTTTTAACCCAAGTATTAGAACACTATTTCGATAAAAAGGGATTTGAGGATTTTATTAAAATCCGTTCATTGAAGATTATTGGGTGTTAGAACAAAGATTCTCCTTCAAACTTCCATGGCTTCTGTTTTTTAAGTTTATATGCCTTCTCTGCGTATTCTTCAATCATACGATGTGTATTGAAATACGCAGCTAAAGAAATAGCACTTTTCATCTTGAAAAGCCACTCATCATGGTTCATATAGGTAGGGATAATCTCATTTTCGAATGTATCATAGATCGCAGCGGAGTCAATATCCCAATCATTTGACACACCTGGATCATCGGGATTAGAATCATCAGGTCCGATTGCCCATCCTGCATTGGGTTGTCGCTTTATTGCTTCTAACCACCACCCATCTTGTACACTAAAATTCAATACACCGTTTAAAGCAGCTTTCATTCCGCTAGTACCGCTTGCTTCACGATACCTTTCAGGAGTGTTTAACCAAATATCTACTCCAGATACTAGCATATGGGAAAGATCCATATTATAATTCTCAATCATTACTACTTTCACCCCATGATTGTCATATAGATATTGACTCATTTCATGAATTTTTTTGATATAATCTTTTCCCATTTGATCCTTGGGATGTGCTTTACCAGCAAAAATGAACTGGAGTTGACCCTTAGCAATTTTTCCCAATCTATCAATATCATGGAAAATTAAGGTTGCTCGCTTATAAGTTGCAAATCTTCTCGCGAAACCAATCGTTATCATCTCTTCATCCAATAAGTTCCAAGAATGTCCTATCTGATAACTTATCAAATTGAATTTATTTTCAATATGTGCATCATAGAGGTCGAGATCATCAATCTCTATAGCATTCTGCAGAATTGAAGGGTTGGCTCGCCAATTTGGCCACTTTTTGCTAAACATTTTTCGAAATGGCTTAGAGATCCAAAAGGGTAAATGAACACCATTGGTAATATAATCTATTTCATATTGCGGGAACATTTTTCTAGAGATATCCCCATGCTTTTTAGCTACTCCATTTCTATACCGCGAAAGTGCCATCCCAAGATGAGTCATATTAAATCTTCCATTATCATCCGCAAGCTTTCTAATTTCGGACGGTAATCTATCCTCAAATACTTTATCGATAAGTTCCTTGTCAAAACGATCATGGCCCGCCGGGACAGGAGTATGCGTTGTAAAGACCACTTTTTCTCTTACCTTTTCGATGTTCTTCTCAATATTATATAGTTCCACCATTGCAAAAGATCCATGGCCTTCATTAAGGTGATATGTCTTGATATTATTATAGCCCAAGGATTTTAAAAGTTTTACACCTCCGATTCCTAAAATCATCTCTTGAACAATCCGGTTCCATCGTGATGTAGAATCATAAAGTGATCCTGTCATATTCTTCATCCAGTCCTCGTTTCCCTCAACATCAGTAGTTAGAAGGTAAATGGGTAAAACATGACCTGATTGGCCAATTACGTTGTATTGCCATGCGGAAACCTTCACATCCTTATCCTCTATTTTCACTGTAATAGGATTGGGAATTCTTTCAAACTCGTAGAAAAAATTCCATTCAATTTCCTTTTCTTTTTGTTCACCAAATTCATTAAAAAACTGGTAGAAATATCCCGAACTATAACATAAGCATATACCCACCATAGGTAGTTCCAAATCTGCTGCTGATCGTATCGTATCTCCCGATAATATGCCTAAACCTCCACTATAGGTTGGAATGTTACTATCGACACCAATCTCCATGGAAATATACGCCACGGTGGTGTTATTCTTTAGTTCCTCGTCAACTTCCATATTAAATCAAATGCTTTAAATTCTTTTAATGTGCTAAATATGCAATTTTATATATTAATCTTAAAAACCATGGTTTAAAATATTATCTTAATAAAAAAATGAAAGGAATAAATAAGTTCTAACAGATTAAAAAAAGAAAAAACGAGATTTAGAATTTATACCTTTAGCGATTTATCCGTTAGTATTTCAACTTTAATATTTGGATCTTTTTTATTCAAAAGTTCTTTAAATTCATTTAAATCCTTATCCCAATTATGCATCGGTACTGCAATCTCCGGTTGAATATCTACAGCACAATCGGTAGATTCATCAAAATCCATTGTATATGTACCTCCACATGGTAATAAGGCTACTGTAATGTCCTTGGAGGCTAACTCTTTCATTTCAGGAATCCGTTCAGTATCACCAGCATGGTAAACACTTTTACCACCAGATCTTACAATTGTTCCAGCCCATCCGCTTGCTTTAGGGTGGTTTGGCTTCTTAATGTTATATGAAGGTATAAGCTCAATTGAAAGATCCTTGTAATCAAACGAGTCACCCAATTTAATTGCTTGACCATTAAATTCCTTCAAATTACTTGCTATACTTTCTGGACCAAGTACAATCGTATCATCCTTCATTAGCTTCTTGATCGACTCCGAATTAAAATGATCGAAGTGTGAGTGGCTTGAGACGATAATATCGGCTTTCTCCTCACCATCCTTAATCTGATAAGGATCCAAATATATAACTCTTCCACTTCCAGTTTTAACTCTAAAGGCTGCGTGTCCTAACCATTCAATTTGAAGTTGATAATCTTCTCCCAATAGATTCACCTTTTCATTATTTTGAAGATATAATTATAATTTATTATTATGATTTAATGCCTTATAATAATAACTTAAAACTAGCAAATTATGTACAATAAGAATATGAAGCCGAGAAATTAATTTTACTCGTCCTTTTTGAATCTTAAATTGGGCTTTTCTAGAACTATTTTTTTGGATATCCCAAACATATCTTCTTTCGTTATATCTAACTCTTTAATCCTCTCTTGGAATAAGTGGTTTTCAAATCGAGGTAGATCATTAATGAATCGAGGTTGGGGAATTCGGTTTAGCGAATCTGGAGTTAAGTCTGGTCTACCTTGAAGAATTTCCTTCTTAACATTTTCATCCAAGCTTCGATTCTTTTTAAAAAATAAATTTCCTATTTCGGGTAATTGGCTTTTTTGCTCCACGAATCCTTTTGTGGGTAGAGTAGATTTTAAAATCCGGCAAGTAGGACAATTTTCTTCTTCTAAACCATGAATGCAAGGCATATTTTACACATGAATATTTTAATTAATTTCCTAGTATTTCGAATTATTTGTCTCTTTTATTTTTTTTTATTATAAATTGTTAACGTCAAAACTTTGGTTCCAACTCGATGCATTATTTTTTATAAACTTTATAAATTTAAGCTAATTTTACTTAATATTCAAAATACTAATTTTTTTTCATCCAATTTATAAAAAAAAGTGAATAAATATGGCAGATTGGCAAGTAGATGAAAATAAAGCTTGGTTTAAAAAGTGGTGGCCAAAAGACACGCCGAAGAACTATGAGTTTGAAAATATTTCATTAGGAGAGTTTTTTGAACGACAGAGAAAGAAGTATGCTAATGATAATATGATGTGGTTTTTGGAAACGTGGATAACTTACGAAGAAGCGGGGCAAATCATGGATTCCTTAGCAACATCCCTCCATAAGCTAGGTGTAAAGAAAGGAGATGTAGTGGCTTTCTTAATGCCTAACAGTTTTCAATACGTTCTAAGTTTTTACGCCACAGCAAAGTTAGGGGCTATTGCAACTGGAATAAACCCAACTTACAAACCATTGGAGGTTTTACATCATCTTAGATTGACAGGGGCAACAGTTTTAATCACCCTTGATGCGTTATACGAAGAACTTGCAGAACCGATTATCGATAGGACTATTGTTGAGATAGTGATTTACACAAACGTAGCAGACTTAGCATCAGGACTATCGGGAATTAAAAAAGCATTAGGAAAACTAATTGGAAAAATTCCTAAAGGTAAAGTTGGTTTCCCAAGTGCAATAAAGTTCTCAGATCTCCTTAAAACAGAACCAGATCTTCCAAAAGTTGACTTTGATCCAACACAGCATACCGCGACATATATCATGACTGGTGGGACTACAGGAGTTCCCAAAGCTACGATTCTAACCCATTTTAACTTGGTTTCGAATGCAACTCAGGCCATGTTATGGGTTGGAGGAGAAGACCCAGGAGTAGGGGATATTGGAGTATTACCTTTGTTCCACTCGTTTGCGATGACAGCAGTCATGAATGTAGCAATAGCATTAGGTGGATGGATGATGTTATTACCAAGACCACCTTCCGCTGGTCAAACAGGAGATTTCTTGAAAGAAATTACCCATTTTCCTGCGCCTAAAGGATTATTTTACGCAGGGGCAGAAATCCTTTTTAAACGAATCGCAGATTATCCTCATCTTGATAAATTTCCAGAATTAATGGGCAAATTGAGACTTTCCATTTCAGGAGCGGGACCTCTACATGCACCTGTTCGAGATGCATTCGAAAAAAATACTGGTGGTAATATAGTTGAGGGTTATGGACTCTCTGAAGCAAGTCCGGTCGTAAGTGCAGGTAATTTATTCGGTGAAAGCCCCATCGGAACCATTGGTATGCCTTTCCCTGGCACTGACTGGGGCATTTTTGATGCGAATGAATTTGAAAAAGGGCCAATAGCAAACGGATCTGAAGGTTCAAGGTATGGCGAAGAGCACACAGGTGAGCTTTGTGTATGCGGACCTCAAGTAATGAAAGGATACTTAGGACAGCCTGAGGAGACAGCTGATACTCTAAAAACTTGGGATGGGAGAACGTGGCTACTTACGGGAGATATTGGTTTTATGAATGAAGATGGAACTGTCGCTCTCAGAGATAGAAAGAAGCAATTAATCAAAGTAGCAGGTCATTCAGTATTTCCCGCTGAAGTTGAGACAATGCTTATGAGTAATGAAGCCGTATCGGAAGCTGCTGTGGCAGGACTTCCTGATCCAAAAGGGAAACTTGGTGAAATTACAAAAGCTTGGGTCGCATTGGAACCCGAATTTGTAGGTAAAATAACTGAAGCACAATTAATTGCTTGGACCGAACAAAACATGACGAAATGGAAATGCCCAGCAATGATTGAATTTGTGGAAGAGATACCCAAGAATATCCTTGGAAAAGTTCAGAGACGTATCCTCCAAGAAGCTGATCCATTATATAAGAAATAATCATCTTTTTTTTAATTTTTTATAATTTTTCTAATTAAATTACACCTATTACTATTTGGATATGTAATTCATAAACTTTTGAAGTAAATATACATATTATTCATTTATGGAACCATCTGCGACTAACCGCACTTTTAAGAACTATTTATTTTTTTGGGGAGGTCAACTAATTTCACTATTAGGTTCTTCTATTATCCAATTTGTTATAATTTGGTGGATTGCTGAAGGAACAGGAAGTCCCGTTATAGTAT
>JAEOTL010000095.1 GCA_016839845.1 Promethearchaeota archaeon | reverse complement strand
ATGCGTTATTGCTTAATATCTTATGTTTTAAAAATATCAGTGCGGCTATTTCAATGATGCAACTAAAATCTGTTACTCGATACGCAAAGGCTCTCTATGCTGAATATATTGAAAATCTTGTTAAAAACTTAAAGACAATCTCTAGTGAACAACCAAGTCATGAAACAAAAAAAGCACTTTTCATGGAAGTAAGAGGTAAAATCCCACCCAGTAATTGGTCTGACACCGCAAGTTTTAGTGCCGTTAACGAGCTTTTTGATCCTGGAAAGATCTTATTTTTAGGGGGACTCGAAAAAAAATCCGGAACCATTAAACTCAGTGTACGATGCTCTCGCAAATATCTTGAAAAACACGATGAGGGGGGAGTAAACAAAATAATATCTCGTATTAAGAAAGAATTGGGGGGAGTAGGGGGAGGACATAAGTTAGCTGGGGGTATTAGGTTATCAATAGCATCATATAATCGATTAACATCGTTTGCAGATGAATATATCTAATCATTAGAGCACAAAATTTCTTCTGACCATGAGCTATATTATAAAGGAAGATGATTATACGTTTTTACTCTACGTTAAAATTAAGCCCAACGCTAGATTCCAAAAATGTATAGATGATGGGGATTATCTCACTATTTTCATTCGCTCTAAACCAATTCAAAACAAAGCAAATAAGGAACTAATAAATTTACTCAAGAAGAAGTTAGAAATATCTGCTAATCAGGTTGTTATATTATCAGGCAAGAAAAATCCTAAAAAAGTTGTTCAACTACAGTTTCTTGAAAGGAGAGATGTGGATCTAATTAAAAATGATTTACTTGATTAAAGATTCTTTACATTAACTCCCTATTTTTATATGACGACCACATTTGAGACACGTTATGAAATGTGTCATCCCTTCATCAGCTCTCCGGGTTTGCCGTGTCTCCAAATTTGCCTTATCATATCCACAACTCGGACATTTGAAATCCTTAATTGTGCTTCTTAAATTCTCCTCCTTCCAATTCATAATTTCTGTTAAATTAGAAACTTCATTTCTGATCGAGTGCTCAATTTTGGTGGTTACTTTATACGCATTAGATTTTTCTTCACTAAAGGGTTTTAGTGCTCCGCATTTGCACTTAAATACTTTTTTTCCCTCTACTTTTGAGGGGAGCATCATACTACCACAAATGTCACAAAATTCCATTAAAATCTAAGTCTGAAAGGTATGAGATTTAGTTACCTAAAATAAATAGGTTATATCAAATAATTTTTTTGAATTTAGTACCGAAGACCAAAGATCAAGGCACTAAACAGTACTCCGGCAATAATATCTGCCGTAGTTCCAGGATTAAGTTTCCCTTTCTTCATCTGAAGTTCCTTATCCAAATTAATAGTTAGGGTTAAACCCTCTTCAGAAGAAATTCCCCCCTTTTTTAAAATTTTCGATGCACTAGTTGAAACGTACATTGCTGGTTCGTAACCTGATTTCTTAAGGATAAGAGAATCAGGATGTAAAGCAAGTAAGTGTAGAAATGTATTTACTGTAGCAATATTAATGTCTTGGAATTGATTAAATGTATCTATAAAGTATGGTAATCCCTCATTTAAAGTAATGTTAAAACTCGTTGCGTATTCAGAACTAATTAAATCACGTCCTTTTGAAAGTTCGAAGATTGTTTTCAGAGTAATTCCATCTTCTTGTAGACTTTTTAGTGAATTATTATTATGAACATCATATCTCTCTATAGTACCTAGCCCTCCTGGGTTACATAATCTCAGAGCCTTATATAAATTAAGAGTATCTTCTACAGTGGAATTATCAATAATTTTTTGTAATAATTGCTTGAAATAATGAATACTGGTGTTGGATGATTGGAGACACAACATAGCTGCTGAAACTAATGGTGCCAATATTAGAATATGACCAATAATAACATTGCCCCCTTTTTGCCACATCATCATTTTTTCAGCAGCATTCTTAAAAAATTGACCTAACTTTATAAGTTCATAATCCTCATCCCTAATGAATGAATGTTGGGCTATTCTTTCACATAACATTCTAAAATTCGGTTGTATTGCTGCGATACCCGCCAAAAAATGTTCGAACCTTGTACTTTCGAAATTTTGAGTTCTGTGCACATTACCTGGTTTTGGCCACCCAGACAATTCTAAGAGACTAGCTAGATTAATACACCTCAATATGTCATCTAGCGTTTTAACAGTCAAGAAATGAATAGTTTCTTTTGTTGACACAACTAATTATAGTAATGCTATAATATAATAATTTTGAGAAAGGAATAGATTTAATAATAGGCTAGTTCAACTATTTTCTTCTCTTTTACTGTATATCCTTCCTTATCAACAGTTTTGAGTGAAATTGGTCTGAAATCTTTACTTAAACCTTGTTTATGTAAAAATTTTTTAATTCTTAACCTTAACGCTCGTCTTGAGAGACTAATTGGCATCATGACTGAAATTTCATTCCCATCTCGGGTAAGATCAATCTGTGGTATTGCCTCAGCGAGAAATCTCACCAAATCAACTACATGTTGATCACTCTTAAAACTAAGATCCTTAACATTAATTACGATCGATTTATTTTTTTCATTACTCATCGATAATCCACTCTGTAAAATAATTAAAAATGTTATTAATTTTTTATGATTTTAATATTATGATAACTCTTCTAATTTCCTTTGACGGAAATTCAAGATGAATAAAACAAAAGAAGTCTAAGTTTAGATGGTGGAATAATATGGTAAAATATGTGAATTTGGGATATGAACCCAAAAGCGATGACCTTATTGCAATGTATTATGTAGAAATAGCTCCAGAATGTAAGGATTTAGAGCAGGCCTGTGAAGAAATCGCTAAAGAGAGTTCAATTGGTACATGGACAGAGATTGCAACCCTGTCGCCAGATATTGCGGAAAATCTAAAACCGTCAGCATTCTACATTGATCCAAAAAAGAGTATTGTGAAAATTGCTTATAGTAAAAACCTTTTTGAAGCAGGAAATTTGCCCCAAATTTTGAGTGCTATAGCTGGGAATATTTTTGGTATGAAAGTGCTTAAAAGTTTAAGATTATTAGATATTTCATTTCCTAAAGAAATAGTTGAAAAATATCGAGGGCCGAAATATGGTATTGACGGTATTAGAAAACTGACTAATATCAAAGATCGACCACTTCTCGGAACAATTGTTAAACCTAAGGTTGGATTGAATGAAGTAAAGCATGCAGTAGTATGTGGAAACTCATGGAGAGGGGGATTAGATATCGTTAAGGATGATGAAAACTTAACAAGCATGATATTTAATAAATTTGAGAAAAGAGTAATAGAAACCTTGAAGGTGAGGGATCAAATTGAAAAAGAAACAGGGGAGAGAAAGTTTTACATGCCTAATATTACAGCTCCTCTTACAACGATGATTAAACGGGCAGACTTTGTGATTGAAAAAGGAGGAGAGTATGTTATGGTCGATATTATAACTGTTGGATTTTCTGCTCTTCAAGAATTAAGAGATTACCTTAATGATAAAGATGTGATTATTCACGCTCATAGAGCCATGCATGCGGCCCTAACACGGAGTAAAACTCATGGGATCTCAATGTTGTGTCTAGCAAAACTAATGAGGTTAATTGGGATGGATCAACTCCATACTGGGACAATTGTTGGTAAAATGGAAGGAGGTAAGCAAGAAACGCTAGATATCAATCAAGTCATCACGGAGTCTCAAATTTATGAGAATCATGTATCAATGCTTAATCAAAATTGGATGAATCTTAAACCTGCCTTGCCAGTTGCCTCTGGAGGACTAAGCCCATTGCATATTCCTGAACTGTTAGAAATATTGGGAAAAGATATAGTTTTCCAGTTTGGAGGGGGTTGTCATGGGCATCCTAATGGAACAGAAGCAGGAGCTCGTGCTATTAGACAAGCATTACGTGCAACGCTTGATGGAATCGAATTAAACGAATATGCTAAAACTCACGAAGAATTGGCTTTAGCTCTCGAAAAATGGGGATAGGTGATAGTAGTATTAGTCTATCATATCGGGGTATAATTGAGCGAAATAATTAGGTATATGGCTAGAAGCAAAAATTCCCGCTTCAGTAATTAACCCATCAATATACCTACGCGATACAGTTTCAAAAGCTGGATTTAAAATCTTAATTCCCTTAGGGGGGTCATCCCATATTTCAGTTGGGTCTCTCATCTCTATAGTTTCAAGAATTCCAAGATTAGTTTCTGGGTTATATTTTAATAAAGGAGAAGCAACATAAAAGGGCACATGTTCTTCATGAGCGACTGAGGCTAATAATCTAGATCCTATTTTGTTAATAATTGTTCCTTCACTTGTTATGCTATCTGCTCCTATTATAATCACATCAACCTCAAAATGGCGTACAGCCCATCTCATGGCGCTATCTACTACGTGAATTACTTTTATGCCTGCTTCTAATAATTCTTTTGCGGTTTTCCTTCCTTGTAACTTAGGCTGCGTTTCAGTATTAATGACTTTGAAGTTTTTTTCCTGTCTTTTTGCCTCTAGAAGTATTGCGGATACAACGGTAGAATGGCAATGCGTCATAACAGTGAATTCTTTAATTGCAGCAGGTATTCTTCTAGCCCCAATTTCTGCGATTTTCTTTTTAGAATTTTCAAGCATAGAGGAATATTGGTTTTTATATGACTCAATCATGGTTGGAAGATTATCTACACTACAACTGTTTTTTTCCTTTTCTAATTTCTTCATAATAAATTTCAAACCATTTTTCATCGCTGGTTCAGTAGGTCTCGTATTTATTAAGATATCTATTGCATGGTAAAGAGATTTCATGCAATCGTTAAGGTTTTTTTCATCCAATCTCTTGGCATAATTATCCAAAAAGTCAATTGCACTTAATGCTACATTGGTAGCTCCTTGAATCTCTAAAGCCCTAATTTTTTCAGCATCTTCCAATAATTTATCCATGATGAACCTCCAAAATTTAAATTATTATTATAATTTATCATCTATATTGTCTTCTTGGTCTAATTTAAAATCTTCTGAATCGATTTCAATATAAAAATGTCCCATGTAGCCACAATTTGTACATTCGTACATATTTGGTGCTAACCAGCCCGAAACATTGACAGCATTTCTTAATTTCGGTTCCTTACATTTAGGACATATTCTAATATTAACCATAGAATTCTTTACACCATTTGGGCTAATTAGGTAATATTTCAGTATTATTACTTATATTCAATAATGATAAATAACTTTTAGTCTCTGTATATATTATTAATAACCTAACTACTATTATGTTATAGTTTTTAAAAAATACTTATTCTTCTATGAAGAACTTAGAGTTAGAGAGAAAGAGCTTACCAAATGAGCCAGGGGTTTATTTATTTAAAGATAAAGCTGATTCGATAATTTATGTTGGAAAAGCCATAAACCTAAAGAAAAGAGTTAATCAATATTTTTTAAAAACTAGCTATATCGATCCCTTTTACGAAGAGAAAATAAAGGAATTAGTTAAAAATATCCATTCTATAGAATTTATTGTTACAGAAAACGAAAAGGAAGCACTTCTCTTAGAAAATATTCAAATTAAGAAGTACACCCCTCGGTACAATGTAATTATGAGGGATTCTAAATCATATCCTTGGGTTGGTATTTTCTATTCTGAAGAATTCCCTCGGATCACCGTACTCAGGAATCCAGAAAAATATTCTCAGAAGAATGTTTTTTTAGGACCATACACAGACAAGAAGGAAATCATCAGGATTTTAAGAGATTTAAGAAAAATATTTCCCTATTGTTCTTGTAAAAGACCATTAAAGAAACGCAAGCGTCCATGTTTGTATTACCAATTAAAACTATGTCCGGGCCCATGTTTTAGTGATATTACCCCAGAGCAATACAGAGATAACATTCAAAAAATAGAATTATTTTTAAGCGGGGAAACTAGTGAATTAAAAAAGCAAATATTAGGCAATATGGAAAACGCTGCGAAAGCGCAAAAGTTTGAAGTTGCTGCATTCTGGAGAGATAAACTAGATGATATAGATCACGCAACTGACCAACAATATGTTATTTTAAATCATGACGCAAATAAGGATATTATTGGTTATCATACAGAAAATAATTTTCTTACCATGGTTGTAATTCATATTCGTGAAGGAAGGATCTTAAACAAAAGTTCATTTAATTTTGATTTGAGAGAGAAATTGTTGAAAAAAGATGAGACTTTACCCCCTATTTTGGAACAGTTTTATCAAAATTTTAAAACAAAATTACCTGATGCAATTGTTGTGCCAGAATTGAAAGAGCAGTTTAAAGTTTTGATTAATTACTTACAGGATCTAAAACCACTGATACAAGTTCGAATCCCTTTTGATGATTATGAAATGGGGATATTACGAATTGCCACGAAAAATGCTAAAGTTATGGTGAATCAACAAATTCAAATGGAACAAATCAAAATGGATGAAGAAGATTTTAGAGAAGAAGTGCTAAAAGATGTAAAAGAAATCTTAAACCTTCAAAAAGAACCAAGAATAATCGAGGGATTCGATATATCTAACATTGAGGGTATTGATGCAACTGGCTCGATGGTTTATTTTTTAGACGCTAAACCATACAATAAATACTATAGACATTTCAAAATTAAAAGCAAATCGACACCAGATGATGTAGCAATGATGAAAGAGGTTAT
>JAEOTL010000209.1 GCA_016839845.1 Promethearchaeota archaeon | reverse complement strand
GCAAATAGCCTTCCGAGCCCTTAACATACAGCTGATCAAACTCACCCTTTTCTAGCTCGATAACCGACCTTTCGGCTAAGGAGAGAAGTGCTGCCGTCATAGCTGCAATCCTGGTTTCGTCTACCCCCTGAGGAAGAGCTGAAGCAATAGGTAACCCTTCTGCTGAAACGATTGCTGCGGCTTTCACTTCTGGAATAGCGGAGAGCAATTTTTTCAAAATATCATCAAGATTTTCGGCGGGAGATTCCATCAGAGTCATATGTCCTGTTATTTAGAATTAGTATCTTTAGAGAGATAGATTACGTATATTATTATAGATATAATTTACTTATTTTAATTTTATTTATTTTTTTTATATTACTTATTCTCTAATAAATTATATTATTATTTGCTTATTAATTTAGTTTAGAAATTTTGGTTTAGTAATGTTTTAGAAGAGGATATTTCTTTTAAAATCATGGAATCTGTTAAAAAGCATTGAATCAAGACAAATTACTTAATCCTGTAAGTATGTCCAAAGAATGCACTCTTAACACAAAATTAATTATTTGATAAATAATTATTTAAATAATTAAGATCACCCTCATTTGACTGAAAATGGATTACTGGACAACTGTTGATGAAGTGTATAATATCACCTTATCTCTTTCATTTTTCATATTAACTTTTTTGATGTTTTATATTGGTCGTAGGGGATTTAAGGAGAAGAACCGCTATGGAGGAATCTCGACAGTTTTATGTGGATTTTGTTTTTTAATATTTGGGTATGTTAATTCAACAGCGAGATTTTTTCCATATCCTTATAATGGATTTATGGTATGGTGGATAGGGATAATCTTGCTCATCAATTTTATATTCTTTAAGATTATTAAAAGAGAAATAAGAAAAACTGAATTGGATACAGAGATTGAAAGATCTAACGCAAGCAAAAAGCCAATCTTAAGGAGATACGTGGAAAGAATGACGAAGGAAAATCCATATTCGGAGAAAATTAGTCTGAAGATGGAGTTAATCAGAAAAACATTCCATTTATCTGGTTTGTTGCTGCTGTTGGCATACTTCGGTTTCTTTGCTTTATATCCTGTGACTCTAATAATAAGTGATAGCGTAATTGAATTAATCAATGACCTTGGACCTGTTTATACTTCATTATGGGGGGATCTATCGTTATTCCCCTACGTGCTAGGAGATTTTCAGGCAGTTATAGATCTGACTATGATGGCTCTAATTGGGGCTTTAATGTTTGCATTAATTTCAGATCTAATTCGCATTGTGTGGGGTCCAGAGTATTCTGTATTTAATTTTTTGACTCGATCGATGTTGAGAAATAAAGAAAAGAATGCTGCTGGACCGCAGATATATATCATTACTGGTTTTATATTTACTTACATGCTCTACATGGCAGGAATAATCCATATCCTGGCATGGTTCGCGGGAATTCTTATAGCGTGTCTTTCCGATGCAGCTGCAGCTTTAATTGGGAGAAAATATGGAAAACATAAGATAAAGGTTAGAAGTAAGGATTATAAATCCATTGAAGGATTTGTTGCGGGAATGGTAGTTGCCTATGTAATAGGATTAATCCTGGTTGGTCCTGTGTATGCCTTTATTGGAGCCTTAATTTTTTTTATTACAGATTATTTCCCAATATACACTGCAGATAACATTTTAAACCCAATAGTTATCCCTATCGGAATTCAGCTCTTCATATTTCTATTCAGATTACCAGTTGGTTGGTTTTAGCAAATTATTTGAATCTCATGGTGATTGTATGCCAGAATTAATAGAAGTATTGAAAAAGATTAAATTAGCTATTTTCGATTTAGATGGTGTTGTATACCGAGGGGATGCTTTAATCCCTAATGCTGATAAGGTTATTGCTCAGCTGAAAGAGTTGTCAATTCCAGTAGTTTTTAATTCAAACAATTCGACGGCAACAAGGAAGGTATATGTGAGAAAATTAAGCGAAATGAATATTCCTTGTAATATCGCTGATTTTTATACAAGTGCTTCAATCACATCGACAGAAATAACAAAGATAAAGGAGAATGCTAAGATTTATGTTATCGGTGAAACAGGATTACGAGAGGAGTTAGGAGCATTAGGGCACACCATCGTAAGCCATCCCTCAAATTATGAAGAGATTGATTTTGTTATCGTAGGACTTGATAGGCATTTAACATATGAGAAATTAGCAATTGCCCAAAAGTGCATTTTAGAGGGAAGTGCTCAGTTTTATGCGACAAACGCAGACTCTACTTTACCAGTTGCAGGTGGACTTAAACCAGGTGCGGGCGTAATGGTGAATGCTTTAATTACTTGCACTGATAAACAACCACTCAGAATAATGGGAAAACCCGAGCCGTTTGGTATTAATTTAATTCTAAAAAATTTCAGCATCTCTCCTAAGAACGCATGTATATTCGGAGATCGCTTGAATACGGATATATTAGCCGGGAATCGCGCAGGGATTACAACAATAGCAGTTTTAACAGGTGTTTCCACATTGGAAATGATTGAGGATTTAAGAGAGAAGTCCACTCAATCTAGGAGTTTTGATAATAACTTGCTCCCTGATATGGTTATAAATAATTTGGGGGAAATATTTAAGAAATAATAGGAGTTTCTTTCTTACTGATTAAATAGATATGTTTTCCTTTAAATTATCTTAGCATGTTTCAGTAGAGTATGCCCTATTTTGTAAAACACTTCATCTACGTTTATACCTTCCTTAGAAGAGCACTCTATATGTCCGTATAAATTATAATCTCTTGCTAGATCAGCTGCTTCATCTTTAGACACGGTTCTTTTGTAATCAAGATCCAATTTACTACCAACCATGACGATAGGGATCCTTTTTGAGGGTCCCCTATAACTTTGATTAAAAATTTTTAACCAATCTGGAAAATTTCTAAGAGAGCTATACCGAGTTATATCATACATGAAAATACCCCCAGATGCTCCTAATACATAACTAGGGAGGAGAAATCTAAATCGATCTTCACCTGCAAAATCCCAAATCTGCAATGCAACTCGTTTTCCCTCGATTTTAATCTTCTTTATATGGAAATCAACACCAATTGTGATTTCAGAATTGGTTTCAAAGATTCCTGTAAGGTATCGGGCTAATAATGTAGTTTTACCAACTCCTCCATCACCAAAAAGGCATATCTTAAACATTGCATCTGATCCTAATGATCTATCTGACAGTGAAGTCCCCTTGATAAATGTTATTTTTACTCTTAAATCAACCTTGTGTCAATTGAATTATTTTGGTCTAACTAGTGTAGAATTAGTATAAAATTAATATAATTTTAACTATAAATAATATTTTAGATAATAGTAGTTTTAATTTTTAAAAATGATTGGTTTTTAGTTTATTAAAGCTTAACTTCCAATGAGAGTGAAATTTTAATTTCGGGTAAAATTTGTAATTTTGATTAAAGATGAGTGCAACAATAAGTATTGTAAATACTAAAGATTATGATTCCATCCCTGAAGCAGTTTCCAATGCCATTAAGCTACTAGAGGGTAAATTTCGATTTGAATTTACTGAAGCTAAAAACATCCTTTTAAAACCAAATTTATTGACAACAAAAAAGGATGCGTGTACGCAACCAGCTTTTGTTGAAGGGGTTCTTTCTTTTCTTAAACAAATAGGTGTTTCAATGAATAACATATATCTTGGGGACTCTCCTGGTCAATCTGAAAAAGTAGGATCGGATGTGGCAAAAGAAATCGGTATTTATGACATTTGTGAAAAGTATGGAATAAACTTCATAGATTTCGAAAGTGCAGTCCCCATCCAGGAGAATATTCCTGGTGCGTCAAGGTTAAAAACAATTCTTGTGGCAAAAGCTGTTAAAGATTGTGACATCTTAATCAACTTACCCCGTTTAAAATCTCATGTGGAAGCAACGATGACTGGAGCTTTGAAAAATTATTGGGGCATCATTCCTGGAGGTTTAAAAGCACATTATCATTTATTTGGAAAAACTTCGGAACAATTTGGGGAAGTGCTTGCTGATAATTACTCTTGGGTCGTTAGGAATAAACCACATAGATTAACAGTTTACGATTTACAGGAAATAATGGAAGGTA
This sequence comes from Promethearchaeota archaeon, assembly GCA_016839845.1. Next base: position 6,653 of record JAEOTL010000209.1, on the reverse strand, counting down.
GGTTTGGTCCTGGTGGTGGTTCAATGAAATCTTGGGATTTAATTCTTGTTGGGACCGATGAATTAGCTTTGGATGTAATAGCCTTGGAAATTGGAAAAGTAAAAACAAAATCAGTTCCACATATCACAAATGCAATAGAGAGAAATTTAGGAGTAGGAAATCTAGAGAATATAGAAATTCTAGGAATGGATCTTGAGGAAGCTAAAAAGCGAACCCCGAAATTTAAAGTACCGGGAAGTAGTTTTACGAGTTTTATCGCATATATGTCAGGACATATAGGATATAAAATAATTAAGAAAATTCCGAAATTAATAAAAGATAAGTGCATTATGTGTGGTGAATGTGCTAAAAACTGTGCTGCTAAGGCAATAGAATTTGATACCACAAATCATCCAGTATTTATACGTAAAAAATGTATCTCCTGTTTTTGTTGTGCAGAGCTTTGTAGTGAAAATGCAATTAAACCAAAGACCAAGGGATTTACAGGAGTTTTTAGTTAGTTAAGATCTAGTTGGAGAGAAATCTTGGGTGGAATAGAGAAAATAATTTTTGGACGATTGTTCATGTAATTCTTATATGTTAAACAATTATTATATTATATTTTCTAAATTTCCTATGTCAATATCGATATGAACGAAAAACAAAATGAGACACATTTGGTAGAAAAAAAAATTCACCTCCTGAATACATTAAAAGAGAGAGGTAATTTTGCAGGAGTTATCTTTGCCAAACGAAATGGAGAGTTGATATACCAAAACATACAAGATGAATTCGACATGTCAGGATTTGCATCAATGTGCGCTTCAGTTTTAGAAAGTGCGATAGGATTGGGAATGAATTTAGGATCTCAAAAAATCATAAAAATAATAGCTGATTTTAATGAAGTTACAATTTTGTTTGTTGAGGTATCTAAAGATTCATTCGTTATCTTTATTCTAAACGAAGAATCTAATGCAAGTTATGTTTTGGATAAGTTGGATCAAACATTAGAAAATTTAAGATCTTCTAATTAACTTACTGTGACATTATTATTGAAATTTAGATTAAAAATTTCTAACAGATTTGATAATTTATGCCAGATACAACTGAGTACCTTGACAGTATTGAAACCTTACATAGTCAGTATGAAAAGGAGGAAAAAGCGGGAGTTTTCTTTAAACTTGAGAAAAAAAAAAACCCATTAGATATATTAGGGGTGTTAGATTTTTTGAAGTTTAAAATTAAGAAATGGGGTAATGATAATATTTTTAGTTATTCTGGCAACTTCTTTAAGGAGGACACTGCTCTTGTAATAGGCGCCACAAATGTAAGTGAAGCTACTACCATTATAAAGTATGTGTATTTAACACAAATAATAAAGAATGAGGAAGATATCGAACATTTAGTCGAACATTTAGAAAGTATTGAGAATTTAGAAACTTTTTTGAATAGTGAAATTTCTAAGAATTTGAAAAGCGGGTTTCCTGCAAATCCCGAATTGGAAGTACAACTTAAAAATCATCTGAAAAATCTTATGGATTCTTAATAATCATAAATTTCTTTTAAATCTTAAAACTCTTGAAGAAATTTTCAAATTAGACTTAAAAGTTATAAAATATAAATATATTAAATTTCTGAATTCACTAACAAACACATAGATTAAATAAAAAAATTGAAAAAAAAATTAGGTTTAACCTACTTCAATATCCATTTTCTTTCGTTCTGCAATTAGATCATCCACAACTGAGGGATCAGCTAGAGTTGTCACATTTCCAATATCATTTCCTGCAGCAATTGCTTTTAATATTCTACGCATAATCTTTCCACTTCTGGTTTTCGGTAAAGCATCAGCAAATTGGATGACATCTGGTTGAAAAACGGGTCCGATTTCTTGCCTAACATGCATTCGAATTTCCTTAGATAACTTTGCTGACTTTTCAATTCCCTGCATCAATGTCACGTAGGCATAAATTGCCTGACCTTTAATTTTATGCGGAAATGGGGCAACTGCAGCTTCAGCTACTTGAGAGTGTGACACCAAAGCACTTTCAACTTCCATCGTGCCGATTCGATGCCCAGATACCTTAATAACATCATCGAGTCTACCTAAAATCCAGTAATAACCATCTTGATCTCTCCGAGCTCCATCTCCCGTATAGTAATGACCAGGATATTTTTCAAGATACGTTGATTTGAATCTTTCGGTGTTACCCCATACGTCTCTCAACATACCCGGCCATGGCTGTGCCATTGCAAAATAACCCCCTTCATCGGGTTCGGTGACTTCTTCTCCTTCGAGGTCGAAGATAATTGGTTTTATTCCTAAAAAGGGCATACAACAAGATCCTGGTTTTGTCGGTGTTGCTGTTGCTATGGGGGTCATTATAAATCCCCCCGTTTCGGTTTGCCAATAAGTGTCAACTATAGGACATCGGCTATTCCCGATAACCCTATGATACCACGTCCAAGCTTCTGGATTTATAGGTTCACCTACAGTCCCTAAGACCTTTAAAGAGCTGAGATCATGCTTTTTTACGGGGTCGTCCCCATACCTCATTATAGCTCTAATGGCTGTGGGGGCTGTATAGAAATGGGTAACCATATGTCGCTCAACTATATCCCAGAAGCGATCAACATCAGGATATGTAGGAACCCCTTCAAACATTAAACTCGTTGCTCCATTTGCAAGTGGTCCATAGACAATATAGGAATGTCCAGTTATCCACCCAATATCAGCAGTGCAGTACCAAATATCTCCTTCTTGATAATTGAAAACGACTTTATGTGTAAATGATGTATATAAAATATATCCTGCTGTTGTATGTTTTACCCCTTTAGGTTTACCAGTCGTTCCACTGGTGTATAAAATAAAAAGGGTATCTTCAGAATCCATCATTTCGGGTTCACATTCTTCACTCATACCATCGATGAAGTCGTGATACCAGATATCTTTTTTTGAATGAGAAACCTCTCTTCCAGAGCGTTGGACAACTATAACTTTTTCAATAGTGGGAACCTTATCAATAATTTGCACAACATCGGCCATTTTAGGATAGAATTTTCCGGATCTAACAGTTTCATCACTAGTAAAAAGAAGACGAGAATCAGAATCTTCAATTCTGTCTTTTACTGCCTCTTTCGAGAAACCACCAAATACTATCGAGTGAATAACACCGATTCTAGCGCATGCTAACATTATTATCGCAAGTTCAGGAATCATTGGTAACCATATTGTTACTCTATCACCTTTTTTTAATCCAAGGTTTTTCATTCCGTTCGCAACCTTGGAGACTTCCTTTAATAATGCTTCATAGGTGTACTTTTTCACTTGTCCGGGCTCATCAGCTTCCCATATAAGTGCTGTCTTTTTACCTCGTCCTGCTTTTACGTGTCTATCCAAGCAGTTATAGGCAACATTTAACTTTCCTCCTACAAACCACTTGCCTGGGAAAAGATCAGTCTTCTCCCAAACTTTATCATAAGGTTGAAACCAGTCAATGGATTTAGCTTGATCACCCCAAAAGCCTTCCATATCATCAATAGATTGCTTATAGAGGGTTTTATATTCTTCCATTGACATACCGGTTTTAATGTACTCAGGATTGAGTTCGACTGGATCAAATATACGATTTTCTGTGAGTATGCTTTTCATTCTTTCTTCTTTAGACATTGTTTCTTTCACTCTTAAATTTCAAAATTCAAATTTTTTTAAAAACTCAATTATTTTTATTTTTTATTTTATATTAATAGGATGCTTCTAATTCAAAAAAGAATTGAATAGAATATAAACATTTTAATTATAATTACAAAAACATTAAATTCATGAAAATACAATTAATAAAGAGATTGGAATTACTTTTTATAATTTAAAAAAATTGGATACTCAAGGAAAAATTAGAAATGGCACGTTCTAGCATTTTTGATATTAACTGGAGAGAGAAATGGAAAGATAAGGAAATAACAGCACAAGATGCGATTAGAAAGATAATTCCTGGTAATCGAGTTTTTATAGATTCTGGATGTTCAGAACCTCAATTATTAACTTCCGAGTTAATTAAAAACTCATCAAAATTAATTGACACTGAGATTCTTCACTTCTTAACTATTGGCCCTGACAAGTATTTTGAAGATAAAGCTGAGGATTTATTTAGACATAATGCTTTTTTTATTGGGAAAACTCTTCGTGATGAAATTAATAAAGGACAAGCAGACTATACTCCAATATATGCGAGTGAAATACCTTCACTATTCTCAACTGGACGAAAACATATCGACGTTGCCCTTATTCAAATTTCTCCACCAGATCCATATGGCTTTTGTTCATTAGGTATTAATGTTGATATTGCAAAACCAGTAGCTCAATCTTCATATATTACAATTGCTGAAATTAATCCTCAAATGCCTCGAACGTTAGGAAATAGTTTCATTCATATGAAAGAAATTAATTACTATGTTTATAATGATTGTTCTTTACTCGAGTTTAACTTTGATGAACCAGATGAGATTGCTGAAAGAATCGGTAAAAATTTAGCAAACTTAGTAGAAAATAAATCAACTATTCACATTGGGTTTGGGGATCTCCCAAATGCTACCTTACGATATTTGGGAGATAAAAAAGATCTGGGGATGCATTCACATTATATTACAGATAATATTATCCCATTAATAGAGGAAGGAGTGCTAACATGTCGCAGGAAGAACTATCATCCTGAAAAGATCATAACAAGTTTCGCATTAGGGACAAAGGAATTATATGAGTTTGTCGATAATAATCCCTATATAGAGTTTTTTCCTTCGGATTATGTTTGTAATCCAAGAAATATTGGAAATAATAAAAAAATGGTTTCAATTAATTCTGCGAGGCAAATTGATCTAACCGGACAGGTGAATGCTGCCACAGAAGGATATAAATTCTACTCTGGATTAGGAGAAACAATTGATTTTATGAGGGGAGCTGCATTTTCAAAAGGTGGAAAACCAATCATAATTATGCCTTCTACAACTAGAGATGGGAAAAAATCTCGTATTGTTCCTCACTTGGATGAAGGAGCAGGAATAATGTTATCCCGAGGGGATGTCCATTATGTGGTTACTGAATGGGGTGTAGCATTTCTGCACGGAAAATCGATACGGGAAAGAGTACTTGAGCTAATTTGCATAGCTCATCCAGATTTCCGACAATCTTTGTTGGAGGAAGCAAAGAAGTTAAATTATATATACTCTGATCAATTGCTTTCTTGTGATGAAAGTGGGCGTATTTGTTTATATCCCGTTGAGTATGAAACCATCTATTTGGCTAGAAATAATGAGAAAATAAAAATCAGACCTGTTAAAACAACAGATGAATCCTCACTTAAAGAATTATATTACTCCTTAAATGAACGAGATAGGTACTTACGATTTTTTGAAGTGAAAAAAGAATTTACCCATTCCAAAACTCAGAATGAAGTTAATATCGATTATAACACCAATTTCTCTATTGGTGCTTTTGTTGGCGAAATAGGTAATGAGGAAATGATTGGTAATGCAACCTATTACTTAAATCCCAAATTAAATGCTGCCGAATATAGTTTTTTAGTGAGAGAGGACTATCGTGGTATAGGTATTGGAGCCTTCCTCTACCAGCATCTAATTATTATTGCAAAGGAAAAAGGAATTAAAGGTTTTTTCGGTACTATCCATATTCAAAATAAAAATGCTGTTAGAATTATTCAGCAGGGAGGATATACAAAAATCACCCCTCCTGAGATGGGGGAAAAAGAGCTATTTTATGAGGTTTTTTTCGATAAAGATGATTCATTTGAATAGGGAATAAGTATTTTTATTTTTTATCTTATATTATTTAGTTTATTCTAAAATGAAGTTTAAGTTTACTGATTATCACGTTCATACAGCTAGCTGGAGTGCTGATGTCCCCGATGATGGACCTACTTTTGAAGACTATATAGCAATTGCGGAGAGATATGAAATTAATGTTTGTTTTCTTGAACATTATGAGCTATATTATATTGAAACTGATAAGAAGAATCCATTTTATAACGGAAATATTGATAACTACCTTGAAGAAATTGATGATTTAAAAGAGACATATGATTTTATTTACAGCGGGCTTGAAGTGGAATATTACCAGGAGAAAGAAATTGAGTTATTGGAATTGATGGACGATTACGAAAAGGAGATTGATTTTATTGCGGGCACTATACACGAATGGATTTTTAATTATCCAATAACTCAGAGAGATAGATTATTAGATTTATTAGAGAAGATATCAATGAAAAGTGTTATTGATCAATATTTTCATACGTATGAAATGATGATTAATTCAAAAATATTTAAGAATGTTTGCCATCTTGATACAATCTTCCGATATATTAATGAAAATGATATAAAGCCTGAAGAAGATTGTGATGTAAGCGAACAGAGAATAATTGATCTTGGAAACCTTTGTATACAAAATAATCTTCGCATTGAATATAATTTATCTGGAGAAAGATTTTCAATTGGGCATAGCTTTCCTTCTAAACAAGTGATATTACAATTGAAAGAAGATGGGGGGAAATTTTTTGTTGGGTCAGATTCTCATTCTTTGAACTACTTCGAAAGTAAAATTTCAAAGGTTAAAAAGGCATGTAAATTTTTAAATTCAATTTAAAGATAATAGAACTGTATTTTAT
>JAEOTL010000208.1 GCA_016839845.1 Promethearchaeota archaeon | reverse complement strand
GGATGCTAATCAACCCCCTATTCCAGATGATGATGCATTGGATGCTAAATTTGTGCATTTTAACAATTTGAAGGATTATCAATTAACAGATTCTTTGATTGAACTTTTAACACAGTTAGGAATTGGCTACTAACTTCATTGTAGGTAACTACTTATTTGTCAATCTTTAAGAATAATTCAAATTTCAATTTTTTATATTAAATAATATTAACTTTGTAATGTGATCTTAACTATAGATTATAGTAAAGATATCAATGTGAGTTTTGAGATGCCTGATTTCGAAAAATTATTCAATCCCAGAAGCATCGGGATAATTGGGGTTAAAGAAAGGTATGGGGGGAAATATTTTCTCGATTGTCTCTTAAACGCTGGTTATGAAAAGCCGATTTACCTATTTAATCCCCGCTTAAAAGGAAAGACAATTGAAGATGTTCCCGTATATGGATCCGTGTTAGATATTCCCAAAGACAAGCCTATTGATTATGTTATTGTGGCTGTTCCTGCAAAAATTTGCCCTAAAGTTCTCGAAGAGTGTGGTAAGAAAGGTGTAGCTTTTGCAACTATTTTTGCGTCTGGATTTTCAGAAGTAGGGAATCGTCATTTAGAGTTAGAAGTCCTTGAAGTAGTAAAAAAGTATAATATTCGAGTTATTGGTCCTAACTGCATGGGGATTTTCGTCCCAAAAAATAAGGTTACCTTTAATCGCGGGCTTCTTACTGCAGAATACGGTGATCTTGGGGGTATTTTTCAATCTGGAGGGCTAGCGATATATATTTCCGCCAAGGGTCAAAGAATTTATGGGACATATCCGAGTAAAATGCTTTCAATTGGCAATCAAATTGATTTAAACTTTGTTGACTTCTTGGAATATTTCCTAGAAGATGAGGAAACTAAAATCATTGCTCTTTATGTAGAAAACATAAAAAGTAAAGAGATTGGAAGAAAATTCATCGAAGTGGTCAAAAAAATAACAGCTAAAGGGAAACCCGTTATACTTTGGAAAGTAGGAAGTGGAGAAGCTACGAGAGAAACAATTATGTCTCATACAGGAGGTCTAGCGGGATCTTTAAAAATATGGGAGGCAGTCGCCAAACAAACGGGAGCTTTGATGGTTAAAGATTCTAATGAACTTATTAATTTAGCGATGGCTTTTCAGCATATTAGTAGTATGCCAATGAATAGAAATATGGGAATAACTACGGGAGGTGGGGGTGCTTCAATTGAGACTGCAGATACTTTTGAGCGGTATAATTTGAAAGTCCCAAAGCTGGCACCCGAAACCGTTGAGAAATTCAAAGAATTCGTACCTGATGTAAATACTATATTTCGAAATCCCCTTGATTTAGGCGGGAGTATGGGTTATCCACCAACCTTTTACAAAAGCTTATTGGCATTAGACACAGATCCTAATATCTCAGCGGTAATTTTCATCAAAGTGTATGATTTTAATCATGTTTTTTTAGAAACTATAAAAAAAGCCTATAATGAAATGAAGAAACCCCTTATTTGTATCGCATATAAGATCGTTGATGATACAAGTGATTATGCAAACAAGGTTCATTTTAAACGAGAATTGTTTAAGATGAAAATACCCGTTTTCGAATCAGTAGAACTTGCTGCTAAAGCTTTAGATAAGCTATGCACTTTCAGAGAATATCAAACTACACATAAGCTTTTATAACTCTTACTTTTACAAAATCTGATTTTGTTAAACCTTATTTGATAATGGGGTTTTAATTAAAAAGACAAAAGAATATAATTTTACTAGGATTATAGAATTATAGATAATGCTTTTCCCAGCATAGACTTAACATATGAATAGAGATAAAAAATATGTCTACCTTGATGAAAACAGCGAAGAATGGACACACTACAAAGGATATGGAGATCGTCGCTAAAAATGAACAAGTAACAGTAGAATTCGTAAGACACGGTATTGAAAGTGGTAGAATCATAATTCCTAAATCAAATCGACGAGACCTTGATACACCTCTAGGAATTGGTAAAGGATTATTAGTCAAGATAAATGCTAATATCGGTTCATCAAAGACGGTTTTTAATATCGAGGAAGAACTAGAAAAAGCCCAAATAGCAGTCAAGTTTGGGGCAGACACAGTTATGGATTTAAGTACAGGTATAACTGAATCCGATATTATTGAAATCAGAAAAAAAATTCTTAATGAAGTTAAAGTTCCATTGGGTACCGTACCTATTTATCAGACTGCCCTCAGAGCTTTAGAGAAAAAGGGTGCTATACTCCACATGGATGAAGATGACATGTTCAATGTAGTTGAAGAACAAGCTAAAGAAGGAGTAGATTTTTTCACAATTCATGTAGGTGTAACCAAAGAAATTGTTAATCATCTAATTAAGCATCCTCGTCTAATGGGAGTTGTTTCCAGAGGTGGGACCTTCCTAGCATCATGGATTTTAGAAAATGATATGGAAAATCCCTTTAACAGCAGATATGATTATTTACTTGAAATGGCACAGGAATATGATTTTACACTTTCATTAGGAGACGGAATGCGACCTGGCTCGATTTTCGATTCCACAGATTTTGCTCAAGTTCAAGAATTACTTGAGATATCTAAGCTGGTAAAACGAACGCGAGATGCTGATGTCCAAGTAATGGTAGAAGGCCCCGGGCACATACCTGCTAATGAAGTCGAAAGAAATGTTAAAATGCAAAAATCAGTCTGCGATGAAGCACCATTTTATGTTTTAGGTCCACTCGTGACTGATATTGCTCCGGGATATGATGATATTGTAGGTGCGATTGGAGGTGTTATAGCGGGTTTAGCTGGTGCGGATTATTTATGCTATGTGACTCCCTCTGAGCATCTTGGATTACCTACTAAGGAAGATGTCAAGAGAGGAGTAATCTCGTCCAGAATTGCTGCTCACGCAATTAATATCGCTCGTTATGGTAAGAGAGCTTCAGAATGGGATTATAAAATGGACATTGCCAGAAAAAACCTTGATTGGGAAGGAATGATTGAGCAAGCAATTGATCCAGACCTAGCCCGAGAAGTTCATTACCGAAATGGCTGCGCTGAGGGTGATGAGGATGTATGTAGCATGTGTGGAGAATTTTGTGCCATTAAATTATTGAAAGATACCCTCGAAAGTAAGAAAAATCCTATTTTATAAGGAAGATTTGTACTATTTGATAGAGAAATGTGAAATCCCCTTATTTCAGCAAAACTTTAAGAAATTTTTTATAAAATTAACGAATAAATTACTAGGTAAGATGAAAAAAGTTTTAACTATTGCTGGATCTGATTCTGGTGGCGGTGCTGGAATACAAGCAGATTTAAAAACCTTTTCTGCCCGTGGAGTTTTTGGAATGAGCGCGATTACAGCACTGACAGCGCAAAATACACTCGGAGTTCAAGACATCTTCGAAATAGATCCTCAATTCGTTGGCATACAAATCGATTCTGTAATGTCAGATATAGGAGCAGATGCTTGGAAAACAGGAATGCTTGTAAATGCGGAGATCATTCGAGTTGTGGCTGATCGCGCTCGTAAATATCGTATTGATCGGCTAATTCTAGATCCGGTAATGATAGCAAAAGGAGGAGATGCTCTTTTAAAAACTGAAGCTAACGAGGCACTTATTTCCGAGTTAATTCCTTTGGCATATATCATAACTCCTAATCATCATGAAGCTCAAGTAATATCTGGAGTTCTTATAAAAAACTTAGCAGATGTACGTAAGGCATCTATACTAATTCATAATATGGGAGTCAAAAATGTAGTAATTAAAGGAGGGCATCTGCCTGATAAAAGCAAAGCAATTGATACGCTTTACGATGGAAAAAGATTTGTGGAATTCTATGCACCCCGAATTAATACCAAAAACACGCATGGTACTGGCTGTACATTTGCTTCTACTATTGCTGCTGAATTAGCAAAAGACATTAGTATTGAAAGAGCTGTTCATATAGCCAAAGCCTATGTAACAAGAGCAATTCAAAAAGCTGATATTTTACACATCGGAAAAGGACATGGACCAACAAATCACTTTCAAGAATTGGTGGTTGATGTAGATCTTGATATTGTAGAAGTAAAGGAGTGAAAGCCGCACCGTTTATAGTGAGTTTCTCCTTATTTTACTCGCTCGTAAGCCCAATCTGCTTTATCCTTCATCCCTAGAGCCTCGTATGCTCTACCAAGAAAAAAAAATCCATCGGGATAGTCAAATTTCACTTTTACTAACTTAAAGAGAAAATTAATTGCTAAATCATATCTTCCCCGTAAATAATTTAATTTGCCTAACAAAAAAAGAATTTTCAAATCCTTATCATCTGTAGCATTTTCGTTGTAGGATTCCATCAATAAATCTAGAGCAACTGTATAATTCTCATCGTTGATTAATTTCTCTATAGAATCGATATATTTTAGGAAGACAATGTTATTTGCTACTTGCTTCATTTTTTCTGCTGCTTCTTCTTTTTGTTTATCTTCTAAAGCTTCTTGCTTTTCTCGTTCTTTATATTCCATATACTCTTCGAACATTGCCAGTACATTTCTCGGATACGGGTCACTACATAATGGACAGTTTTGTGAATGCATTATCCATTGTGTCAAACACTTACTGTGAATAGGGTGCCCATTATCACACTCAAAATAAGAATCACCGCTGAAATTTATTTCTAAATGGCAAACTATACAAGAAGGCATGATGTATCTATTAGTAGCTTCTTAATTGACTAAACTTCCTAATCTAAAGTTGTGATATACTAAGATTATAAACTAAGGACTTTTAAGTTTAATTTTCAGATTAATGGAAGGTTTGATAAAGAAATATATAGGACTGATTTTATTATATAACCAAAAACTGAAGATTATTAGTGGATATCTTGCCAGTTAATCGAAATACTCTTTTTAGAGAATTATTTACTCAATTCCTTGAAGTGAATACAGACGTAGAAGCTGTAATTGTGAGTGATCAACAAGGATTCATTATAGCAGGTGAAAAAAGAAAAGATATTGACTTAGAGATAGTTTCAGTTCTCACGTCTATTATAAATCCTATTTTAGAAAGAATTCGAGACGAATTTGCTTTCCGAGAATTTGGGACAGCAACATTTGATACTGAGTTCTTTAGGCTTTTATTCATTTCCTTGGATGAAAGAAGAACATTAAGTGTTGCTTTAAACAATCTGGCATCTGTTGATAAAGCGTCCCCATATGCTTATTTACTTGCGGAAAAAGCGGTGCAAATTCTTAACGCTGAGGAAGGAGATGAGATTCAATTGACTATTCCCCATTTTGATTTCGAAACTGATGCATCAGAAACTGAAAAACGAGTAAAAAACCAAATATACCAAATGCGATTAGATCAAGGGGGAACCTATCGATTCAAATTCGTTATTATTGGAGATCATGAAGTAGGAAAGACTTCTCTGGTAAGGCGATTTGTGGAAAATAGGTTTTCTCATGATTATCGAGCGACAATAGGTCTGAATATTTTAAGTCATTCAATCGAATTTTATGGAAATAAAATTACTTATAGTCTTTTTGATGTAGGTGCTCAGAAATTCTTCGCAAGATTTAGGCAAACATATTATCTTGGTGCTCAAGCAGCGTTTATTGTCTTTGATCTTACTAATAAAACATCGTTTGAAAATATTAACACTTGGTATAAAGAATTAGAAAACTTTGTGCAAGGTAGGCATATTCCTATGATAATTATCGGGAATAAATCAGATTTATATGAACAAAAGGCAATATCATATCAAGATGGAGTAGACTTTGTAACTGAAATGGCCAATAAAGCGAAGATTAAAGTAACATATATAGAAACTAGTGCTTTAACGGGTGCAAATGTCGAGGATGCGTTTACTTTAATTGCCTACCAATACATATCTCAAAGTAGACAGGAAGAAGAAGATATTCTTAAGCAAGATTTGCTCAGAGAACTAGATTCCATTCTAGAAAAAAGAATGGGGCGTCTTTTAGAAAAAGATACATTATTAACATTAACGACGATTTCAGAGAGTGAATTTTGGAGCCCAGGGATTCAAATATTATCCGAAGTGAATAGCTCAAGCGAACTTGAAAAAATTAAAGACGATTATGATGAAAAGATTTTCAAGTTTTCAAACGGGGTTGTCTTAAAAAATTACTTGTACCAAAACTTTGACGTCACGGGCTCCGATGGGGTCTTTTGCATTTTTGATGCACGATCAGAAGAACATATCGATCCCCAATGGAGAGAAGTTATCATCAAAATCATAAACGATCTTGAAGAGAATAAAGTTGCGTTAATCGGTATACGTGTTTCTGAGAAAAGTGACTGGTCTCAAATTATGGAAGAATTTAACGTGAATGAGCTTTTAGAAGAAAAAATGGTTTCATTATTATTCTTCAAAATTGGGGTAGAATATCGATTAGAAATATATGACCAACTTAAGGTCATGTTGAATACAATCAAATTTCTTTGAGATTCATTTTTCCACTAAAAGGTCACAAATCACAAGAAGAATTAATAAAACGTATTTTTATATTATTGTTATGTAAAAAGGATAAGAGTATCCATGGTCATACATAAAAACAAACTATTTATCGATCTATTCAGTCAGTTTTCAGAACTAAATAAAGAAGTCGTTGCCATTATTATATCTGATATTGAAGGTTTGATTATAGCAGGGGAAAAAAGAAAAGATATTGATATGGAGCTGGTCTCAGTACTCACTTCTATTATAAATCCCGTTCTCGAGAGAATGCGCAACGAATTTGCCTTTAAAAAATTCGGGAATGCAACCTTTGATACTGAGGATCATCGATTGCTGTTTATTTCTGTCGATGAGGAGATAATTCTAAGTATAGTACTTGATAGCATGGCTTCTATTGAGAAAATTTCTCCATATGGATTATTTCTTGCTGAAAAAACAGCGCAAATATTAACTGCTGAAGAAGATGATTTGATTCAAATTTCTGTCCCCAACTTTGAGTTCGAGGCAAATAATGTTCACCGGTTAAAAAATCAGCTTTATCAAATGGAATTGGCCACTCCTGGGGAATTTAGCTTTAAATTTGTAATTACAGGGGACCACGAAGTTGGAAAAACTTCAATCATTCGTAGGTTTGTCGAAAAGAAATTTTCCTCCGATTATCGAGCAACAATTGGGTTAAATGTTTTACGGCATCATTTTGAGTTTTATGGGAATCAAATTAGTGTTTTGCTCTATGATCTTGGTGCTCAGAAATTTTTCCGTCGATTTCGAAAAGTGTATTATTCTGGTGCCCAAGCAGCTTTCATTCTATTTGACTTGACAAATCGTGAGTCTTTTAACAACATCGCAAACTGGTATAATGAATTAAAAGAATTCACTTCTAATTCAGAAATCCCAATAGTAATTGTCGGAAATAAGACTGACTTAAAAGAAAATCGTCAAGTCTTCTATCAGGAAGGGGCAAAACTTATAACCAAAATGTCTCAGAATGAATTGATTAAATTATCTTATATCGAAACCAGTGCCTTAACCGGAGAAAATGTAGAGGACGCGTTCAATTTAATCTCATACCATTACGTTATGAAAAGTAAAGAACTCGAAGATGAGAGAAGAAACTCGGTGTTATACGAATTAATTACTTCGATCTTGAAAAAACGGATTATTTTAACCTTATCGTTCGTAACGGAAAATACCATGTGGAATCCTGGGTTACAGATCATAGCGAGTATTAAACAGTTAGGAGAAGGCTCTTTAATAAGAGATTATGAGGATGAACAAGTATTTCAATATCAGAACGGGTTGATCACTAAACAGCACCTTTACACTGCCACTGATGATGTCTCTAGTTCTGATGGAGTATTATGCATCTTTGATTCAAGAAACCGGGAGCATGTAAAACCCGAATGGAAGAAAGCCCTCATAAATATTATAGAAAATATCAAGGATAAGGGAATTATTTCAATTGGGATACGAGCTACAGAATCAAGTAGCTGGTCTCAGATTTTAGAAGAACTAAATGTAGATGATCAGATTGAGAACAAACCAGTGGATCTATTCTTTTTTAGAGTCAGCACTGATTTTCGCTTAGATATCTATGATCAATTGAAGTCAATGTTGTCAGCAATTGAAGATAAATATTAAGGCATTAATTTTTTAGAAGATTGACTAATCTTTCTATAACTAGATCCCCCATCCCTTGAGTATTAAGAGTTTTTATTTTAGGATTCTTAATATCAACGGTTCTACCGTCCTTAAGAGCTTCCTCAACAGCAGCTTCAACCATATTTGCGATATGCGGGGCTTTAAAAGATTCTTGTATCATTAACTTTACACTTAGTATAGCTCCAATAGGATTTGCAATTCCCTTTCCGGAAATATCTGGAGCAGATCCATGAATTGGTTCATACATCGAAACTTTTCCTGGATGCATATTCCCACTTGATGCCATTCCTAGGCTCCCTATAAGAAATGCTCCTTCATCACTTATTATATCACCAAACATATTTCCGGTAACAACAGTTTGAAATGAAAATGGCTTTCTGATAAGCCATTGACAATAGGCATCAATGTAGAAGTCTTCTTTTTCAAGATCAGGATAACTATCCCCTATCTCGTGAAAGATCTTACGCCATAATTTGCTGGGGCTTAAGATGTTTGCTTTATCTACGGAAGTGACCTTTGAATGTCCCATACGTTTCGCATACTCAAAAGCATACTTAATAATACGTTCACAACCACTCCTTGTAACACTCATTACATTTTCAGCGATATCATCCTTAAGTATTGCCCCTTTATTCGTATAGAGTCCTTCAGTATTTTCCCTTACAAAAGCAATATCTATTCCTGATCCGATAAACTCCTCTTTAAGAGGGCATCTATCCCTTAATGAATCATATAATTTTATTGGACGTAGATTTACGTACAAGTCAAGTTTTTGTCGTATTTTCAATACAGCACTTTCAGCTACACCAGGAGGTAAATCAGGAAGTCCTACAGCTCCAAACAATAGAGCATCAGATTGTTTTATAATATCAAAAGATTTAGTTGGTAAGTTATCCCCAATTCTTTTATACTCATTCCCCCCCGCTGGGGCTTCCTTAAATTCAAAATCAAAATCCGTATAATCAGAAACAATCTTCAATACTTTTAGACCTTCCCCTACAACTTCCGGACCTACTCCATCCCCACCCGTGATCGCAATAACTTTTTTCATACTTTCTCACTCCATTAAGTTGATATAATTAGAACCATTTTGTGAAACTCCATAATATCAGAAATTTCGTATTTAGCAAGATTTAAGGTAGATAGTTTTTGATGATTTTTAAAAACTCATTTTCATATCCGACTTAAATCACAAATGCTTCCCTCATTTTATACACCATTGTGAATTAAAAAGTAATTAAAGCTTGATAGATTTACTAATGTAGATAATGAATAAAAAAAATATTATCTTTCTTGTAGTCAGTATAGTCTATATAACCATTGTAGCAGTTCTTCTGCCTATCATCATAATTCATTTTGATTTATATAGATCGATCTATGATTTCTTCGCAGACCTAGCCTCCGTTGGTACCTTCTTTCTGTTGTTTTTAGTGTCAACAATTTTCTTCTATCCCTTCATTTATTCTACTCTAGTGAAAGGTGGATTTAGTTTAAATATAAGAGACTCAAAGAAAAAACGAAAAAATCCTCGATCCCTTGGATTGAAGTTATTTGTGGTTGGTGTTCCGTTAATAATTTTAGTAGTACTTGGGATCATAGGGTATTATTCAATAGGAGATTTTCATGGCGGCTTAGGAGAATTAGTATATAATGGTTTTTTAATTATATTGGTTATCCTTCTGTACTTTTGTATCTTTCCTGCGTTTATTTTAAGCGCGCAGAAGAATAAAGCTAATGAAAATATGAGGGAAATAGCATGAATATAACAATAAAATCATTATCTACAGATTTGCTTGAAGATTGGATATATTACTTTGAGAAAGTAGGATTTGTTGATAATCCTGAATGGGCGGGGTGTTATTGTCATTACTATCACTTTCCAGGGAGTAATAAAGAATGGAGAGAGCGTAAAAATGGGGAAAATAAAAACTGCTCAATTGATTTAATTCAATCTGGGAAGATGAAAGGATTTTTAGCCTACATTGATAATAAGCCTGTGGGTTGGTTAAATATTAACTCAAGGGAGAATTTTGCAAAAGAGCTCTATGAATATGATTTAGAAGAATCTGAAGGGAAAAAAATTGCTGGAATTGTGTGCTTTTTAATAGCTCACACACACAGAAAGCAAGGAATTGCCCGACAGCTTCTTCGTCATGCTATAGTGACTTATAAAGATATGGGGTATGATATTATTGAGGTATATCCAAGGTTAGGAGAATTTTCTGAAACACATAGCTATCGTGGTCCAATTCCGCTCTATCAGTCGGAAGGATTTAAAACTTTTAAAGAACTTGAAGATATTTATGTAATGCGTAAAGATTTGTAAATTCTTATCATTTTTTACCTCTTTTTCAAGAATTCAGTTAGTTGATCTACGCATTTGTCATGGAAAGCTATGATTTTAATAATCAAAAAAGATCTCAGATCTAATGGCTCAGAACTACTTCTGCCGGGTTTCTTCCAAGACATCGTTATTTTGGTGATTGGTCGAAATTATTAACCGAAACATATCGTATCGAAAACCTACCGTAATCTTTATATATTTAAAATAAGTATTAAAACTTAAAGAAGTTTCTAGTTAAACTTTTAACCAACTTTTTTAAAAATTTTAAATTTTGGAGGAATAAAAAATGGCAAAGAAAGTATTTGCTTGGAGTCCAGTACGAAAGTTAATGAAAGATAATGGCGCAGAAATGGTTGCTCGAGACGCTGTTGATGCCTTAATTGATTATTTAGAAAAATTAGCTAAAGGCATGACAAATAAAGCTCTTGAAATGACCCGACACGCCGGTAGGAAGAAATTAACTCTCGGTGACATGGATCTGGCATTAAAAGTATAAAATTCAACAGTTTAAAAAATAAATATTAATACCCTCTTTTTCTTTTTTTTATCTACTATTTTATGTGATTAGAAAATAAGCAAAACATTTATATCCATTATTCATAAAAAATAGAAAACATATTAGGTTGAATTATATGCCAATAGTAGATAGGTCAAAACTTAGCCCAGAAATTCTTAAATTTATTGATGATCGGCAAGAAGCACGGTCAGCAGGTACTACGGAATTTCTAGAGTCAGACGAAGCAAAAGGATTTGATCTCCAAGCCTATTTCGCAACGAAATTGATATTACTAATTCACTAAATGCTTGAGATTAAAAATAAATTGAATGAAATGTTTATACAAATACTCTTTAAGTCGAGTTATTGAATTAGAATGGAAAAAAGCTATAAATCAAATATCTATAAAGTGTATGTTTTCAGTTTCATCTTAGGAATCCATACCGTAAGAGGAGTGTATATTCCTTACATGATGGACTGGGGAGGATTAACTTTCTTTCAGGTAATGATCCTCCAGAGTTATTTTATGTTTATGATTTTCTTACTTGAAATCCCTTCAGGAGCGATTGCTGATCATATTGGCAGAAATGTAGCACTCATGCTCTCTGGACTTTCGGTCGTAGCTGCAGCATTTATGTATAGTATTCTACCCCATTTTTTCCTTTTTTTAGTAGCTGAAACATTGTGGGCATTCAGTTCTGCCTTACATTCAGGCACCGATCAAGCCTTTCTGTTTAATACACTGAAAACAATGAAGAAGGAAAATAATTTACCAAGCATTTTGGGAAGAATTCAAACAATAAATCTTGTTGCTCTGACCATTTCAGCTCCTTTAGGCTCGATTATTGCAGAATTCATCTCATTACAATTTACAATGACTTGTCTTGGAATTGTCTATATATTTGCGTTTATTGTATCCCTCACATTTAAAGAACCTAAACTTGAAAAGGAAAAATCCTCACAGAAATATTTAACGATACTACGGGATGGATTTCGAGAATTAAGGAATAATAAAGTCATTCGAGTTTTATGTTTTGATAGGGTTTTTATTGGTATTTTAACGTATTTTCTATTTTGGACATACCAGATCTATCTAGGGATAGTCGGTGTACCACTTTTCTTGTTTGGCTTTGTAACGGCGTTAATGAATATTGTTAATATGGTATTCACAATAGTTATTCCATGGTTATTAAAGTCAGTTAAAAAGAAGTTGTTGTTCTTAATCGCGGTTGATCTCACAATAGGAATTGCTTATGTCTTATTGGGATTTTCAATCAATGCGATTTTAGGGATCATCTTACTGTTGGTGATTGTAGCAGTTGGATATCCACGATTTTTAATTTATGTGAACGGAATAAATAAGCAGATTGCATCAGAAAATAGAGCAACAGTCCTAAGTACAATTAATATGTTTGGAAGTCTTCTTATGGCAGTAACCTATCCATTCATTGGGCTTTTGGTTGAATGGAATCCATTTGTTGTATTTATTATAATCGGAGTGCTTATTATCTTCTTCACAACGTTAACACGTGTAAAAAATGACTATCTCTGAAGATGCCTATTTAAGAATTCAATAAGAATTTATTCTTTGTTGTCTTTATGCAAATATCTTTTAGAATACGTTAGGAACGATGTATCAATGAGCAATAATAAACAAGTTGAGTCTGTACCTTTTATTGAGGGAGATAGAATTAATCTTTGTCCCTCAAACTCAGACCATTTAAGCCTATATACCAAATGGTGGAATTCTCCTGAAATCAGAAAATATGCTAGGGCTGTATTCCCTAGATCAAAAGAAGATTTAAAGAAAACCTTAGAGCCCCCAGAGAATGCAATGAGAGAACGAATTTTTTTCGAAATTTGGCATAAAGCAGATAAAAAGCCGATTGGATACGCTGGACTTGAAGGAATCCGCTGGTTTGACAGAAGAGCTTCTCTTTTTTATGTTATAGGTGCAAAACAATATTGGGGTGAAGGATTTGCAACAGAAGCTAGCATATTAATAGTTAATTATGGTTTTAGTGAATTGAATCTGCACAAAATCACTGCAGGAGCATTTTCACCTAATAAGGCTTCTATACGAGTGCTTGAAAAAGCTGGATTTCAATTTGAACTAACCAGAAAAAATGAAATCTATATCAATGGGCAGTTTGTTGATTCTCAAGAATTTTCAATATTAAAACAAGAATGGAATACAGAGGGGGAATAGAGAAGATGGGACAAAAGGAAGAAATTAAGGACGATATGGGAATTGATCACTATACTTTTATTAGTGGAACTGTTGTAGACCTCTGCGCCATGCACCCCAATCATGCAGAATTATATGCACGATGGAAAAATGATCCCATCGGTAGAAGATACGCTCGAAATGTCATCCCCAGAACCCTAGATGAACAAAAAAAGAGATTTGAACAAAGAAGTGAAACATTTCGAGATCATATTTCGATGGAGATCTGGCATAAGAAGGATTCAAAACCTATTGGGACAATCGGTATAGGTCATATCGACTGGGTATCGGGTTGGGCAAATGCATACATTTGGATTGGAGACAAAAATTATTGGGGTAAGAACATAGCTACTGAAGCCACTAAATTGCTCTTAGAATACGCTTTCAACGAATTGAATCTAAATAAAATCCATGGGGGGGTCGCAATAGACAATATTGGTTCTTGGTCAGTTGCTGAAAAATTAGGATTTGTTTTAGAAGGTGTCGAAAGAGAAACATTATACATCGATGGGAAGTATCTCGATAACAAAACCTTTTGTATGTTAAAAGAGGATTGGGTAAAACAAGATAAGAACAAAAAACGATCGAATGAGGAATAAGACGATGAAAGATACTCGAAAAAATTTGGAGGAATCCTTTCCTTTTATAGAGGGAAAGCGGATAGATTTAGTTACTCAGGATTCCAAATGGATTCCTCTATTTTGTAAGTGGAATAATGATCCTACTGTGCGTTATTATGCACGATGGGCTATGCCTACCACACCAGAAGATATAAAAGGTTGGTTCACTCCCAGATCAGGTGGAGGGGCAAGGGATGTGGTGTTTTTTTCTATTTTCCATAAAGAGGATAAACGTCCTATTGGCAGTATTGGATTTTTTAGAATCAACTGGTTAAATCGAAATGCTCACATTTCAGCAACAATAGGAGAACCTGAATACTGGGGAAAAGGTATAGTTGGTGAGGCCGCAAACCTTTTGATTCGATATGGTTTTACAGAATTAAATCTCCATAAGATTTATGCACAGATTTTTAATCCTAACAGAAGATCCCTTCGGGCAGCTGAGAAATTAGGTTTTAAACCTGAGGGGGTACTAAAAGAAGATTTTTATATTGATGGAGAGTATGTTGATACTCATCAATTTGGGATATTAAAAAGCAACTGGATAAAGGAAAACGATTAATTATTGGGATTTCTCTTCAATTCAAAATCTTTATTCTTGTTCCTAGATTATTATTTAGTAGAACCTAAGTAAAAAAAACTGTATTTTTGGCGTTAAAGTATGACTGAAGAAGAAAAGTTCGATGTTTTTCCCTTCATTGAGGGTAAAACGGTTGATTTAGTGGCAGGTAGTTCAAAATTAGCTCAAATAACCGCCAGGTGGATGAATGATCCTGAAGTACGGCAGTATTCTCGAAACCCTTGGCCTCTTTCTCTTGAAGATATTCAAAAATGGTTTGAACCCTCCTCTGATCGAGGAGTAAAGGATTTTGTTGTGTTTAACATATACCATAAAAAGGATAAGAAGATAATAGGGGCAATTGGACTCAATCATATTAATTGGTTGAATCGAAATGCTAATATCTTTGCACAAATTGGTGTAAAAGAATATTGGGGTAAAGGAATCGCAGGTGAAGCTTCAGAATTAATAATAGAATATGGATTTAGTGAACTAAATCTTCATAAGATACACTCTAGTGTGTTTACACCGAATACAAGATCGTTGAGAGCTGCTGAAAAATTAGGTTTTACCGAAGAAGCTGTTTTAAAAGAAGAAATTTATGTTGGCGGGAAGTATGTTGACGTCCATAAATTTGCTCTCCTTAAGAAAGATTGGATAAAGCGAAAGGATAAATTCTGAAATAGACTTCCATTCAATTAACAAGCTGAACTTTTTATAAAAAATATTAAATAAAAAAAGGGGAGTTATTAAATTTGTTAACCTCCCCCAATTGGGGGGAAAATTGAAACAATATCTTTATCTTTAAGAATTGTCTCGAGGTTCTGATGAGGTCTCCCATTTACAATGATAATCGTCTTTCTCTGATCCTCAGGAATATTGTATTTTTCGAATAACATCCCGATTCTACTGTTTTCTGGGATTATCAAAAGTTCATCAGCTGGGCCGTATTCTCTTAACGATGCAAAAAACTTGACTGTGACTGAAATCTTTTTGCGGTTTTTCTCAATCTTCATCTTTATTGAAGTACCATTTGTATAGTAATGCCATATTTCTTGGAAACAGAGCTACCAAATCTCCGTTATTGAGACTCTTCTTAGGTCCGGAATAGCTACCATTTACAAAAATATGACTCACTTCTTCCTCTTTCATATCATATTTGTTAAAAATATCTATTACTTTCGTTATATTCCCGTCATTTATATCTAATGTTATTGGGAGGGTTCCTGAGATCTTAGGGTTAACTTTTTTCCTTAGATCACCAAAGATTTTTAGATGTACCTCCATTTCAAATCATTATTTAAAATACACTGTCTAGATCATCATCAGTTACGTCAAACACACCTCCAAAGGGCGGTAGTTCCTCTTCTTTAATGAATTCAGGAAGTCTGTCGTCGACTGATGTAAATCCAGCCTTTCTATTAAACTCCAATTCAGCATCAATTATCTGTTTCCCTATTACACCTACATCAGCAACTGTTAGATTAGCTCCAAGCACACCATTTAATGATTCAACTATACCCT
>JAEOTL010000207.1 GCA_016839845.1 Promethearchaeota archaeon | reverse complement strand
CTCTTACCCTCGATTTACTTTAATTTTTTATCAGATCCTATGTTTTTCAGTAATGTTTGCACTTCATTCACGTCTGGTTGACTCACTGCAGGTAGTCCTAATTGATCTCTTCTACGCTCAATAGCAGGTTGTGATGGAATAGCCTTTGCATTTTCAAATATTGCTTTTGCTTGTGAATAGATGAATTCTGGACCCTTTCCTAAAGCGATACTTTGATTTTTAAGAAAGGTGAAAATTTCTGTAAGTTCTATATTTTGCGGACACACCTCATCACATGTATCACAAACAGTACAACCCCAAATGGTTAAATCATCTCCCCCTAGAAGCATATCTTTATATCCAAGGAGAGCCATCAAAATGTTACCTCGAGGATTATAACCCTCTGTTCCATAGAAATCTGCTGTTACAGCAGTTACAGGGCAGTTATCACTGCACCTGCTACACTGATAGCAATATTTGATTACGTCAGACCCAATATGAAAATCCATAACTTGTTTTCTAAACTCAAAATTTGTTTCCATTTTTTTCCACTTTTTTTTGTGTTTTTTGAATGATAATTTTTATTCATTCGTAGGCTTTAACCCCACGCAAGGGGCAGTTATGTCCAATTTCTATTTTTTTGTATTGGACATTCATCCAAGGCCTACATTCATCTCTCGAGAGTAAATCTCAGTGCCCTCTTCATCAACAACTGTGATGTGAGCTGCACACGATAGTCAGCAGTCAAAACAGCGAACTATCATTTCTAAGAGATTTACTACGCCTTCTGGTACATCACTCATTTTTATGTTCACTTTTTCCTTTAATTTTCAATATTTTTATTTTATCCATGGGTCTGGTAAGGATAATCCATCCAAAGCCTTATCCTCGAATACCTGTTTGGCAACGTGCATGAGAGTTTTCTCGATTCCAGCTATGTTGTGGTTCGTTGCAACTAAGAGATTTGCCTTCTTGCAGATTCCTTCCGCATCAGACCATATATGATACAAAAGTAATCCTCGCGGGGCTTCTGTTACACCAACACCATCTCCTTCTCTAGGTTGAACATCTAGTGTTTTGCAGTCAGGATTTACAATATCCGGATCTTGGAGTAATGTTGCTATGACCTCAACTGATTCTACTAATTCAATTAGGCGAGCCCAATGATACGCAAAAGTATGATGAATAACGTCAGTACCAATTTTTGCTCTCATAGCTTGTAATGCCTCATCAGCTAATGGGGTCGCCATTTTATCAGCAGCGTTAATCATTGCTAAGGTGTTAGCTCGGTAAATACCTTCAGGATACCCAGCAGGCTTATAGTACATATGTGTCGCATAAGAATGCTCAGGAATATGTTCTCCTAATGCTTCTAAATATCTTTGGGGAGCATAATCAAATTTCTCTCCAGTAGGTGAGACAATTCTTATATCTCCGTCATAAATATCATGAACACCATTCTTAGTCATACCTACGTAGTATGTTGGAACAACACCTACATTAGCAACGACGTCCCAATAATCTTCAACAACTTTTAACCCGATTTCAACCGTCTTCTTCGTCCATTCAACTTGATCGTTAATTTGTTTTAAAAACAAATCTCTCGCGCTCTCGCTCATGGGTTTTTTCATCCCACCTACGATTGCTGAAATAGGATGTACAGACTTCCCACCAATTTCCTGGCATAATTTTTGACCAAAATCCATCATCTTTAACGCCATTGCGCCAACATCAGGCATTTGATTAATTACATGGACAACATTCCGTAATGCAGGGTCGGCCATTGGTCCTAATAAGAAATCAGGTGCCGCGAGTGCATAGAAATGTAGTGCATGCGATGAATATTGTTTTGCGTTTTGTAATAATTGACGCAATTTATATGCTGCTGGTGGAATTTGAACGCCCCAAGCATCTTCAACAGCCTTGGTAGGAGTTAAATGATGAGGAATTGGACAAATTCCACAGATTCTTGGTGTAATCCTCGGGATGTGCTCACAGTATCTTCCTTCGAGAAATTTCTCAAAAAATCTCGTAGATGTAATACTAAATTGAACATCTTGAACAGTTCCATCATCACCAAGCTTAACTTTCAACGTATTGTGACCTTCAAGTCGGGTTACGGGTTCAACAACTATTTCTTTTACCATTTTTTATTCTCCTCCTTTAAATTTTCTATTTGCTGCCAAGGTAAATTTCTCAAAAGTACCTAAGTGATCCTTTACTTGAGCGAGTAGTTCTTTTTTAGAAATATCCACATTGTAACCTTTAAGTACTATATCTGCGAATCTCTCAGCTTGATCAACTCCCCATTCCGTCTGACCATAACAGCCAGTACATGGAGAATTAACCTTTAAACACATACCGCCACAGCCAGCTTGAGTTATCGGACCTGCACAAATATATCCCTGTTCAATAAGACAATCTTCCATATTAGGAAGCCCTTCATAGTCTCTCTTTACCCGTGTCATTGTAGATTTACTACCGATAATTCTGGGGCAAGTATCGCATACAGTTGAAATTTCAGTAAAACCACGATTATCTTTTAAGAAGCCCATTAACTTACTGGCAATTTCCATAGTGGTAGGGGGAAGATTTGCTAAAGCTGTCTCAGGAGAACCATGTCTCTTTATTTGCTTCAAAATATCCCCTGCTAAATCGAAACCTGCCATGAGAGGAACATTTAAGAATAAGGGTAGGAATTCATAAAGGCTCTTGATATCTCCAGGACTGAGTTTGCCTGGTTTTTTAGCCATCTTATTCAATTTTTCCGCTCTGCTATCAACTGTTTTAGCAGGACCAAAACAGCCTACACACGGCTTATCATCGCTAGTACACTTTAAACTGCAACCAATGCTAGTAATTGAACCGAAGCAGAGTTTTCCTCTATCCAGTAAACAATTGTCTTTGATAGTACAATCATTGCAGAATGATAAATCATTCATAGGATGTGCTTTCTGCCCTAGTAGGAATACTACGGCACTTGCAATTGCTTCTGGCTTTGGAGGGCATCCAGACATATAGGCATCAACTTTTATCACGTCATCTACAGGTACAATCTTATCTGCAAATCCAGGCATATTAATCGTTGGTTCTCCGCCACTTCCGTCAGCAATACTTTCTACATCTGAAAATTTGCGTTTTATTAAGTTATCCTTGCTCCATTGATTAGCTAATCCCTTCACACTACCATAACAGGAACACGTTCCGAATGCTACAATCAACGCGGATTTTTGTCGTAGAACTTTTGTTTGTTCAATATCATGTTTAGTTCGTAAAGTCCCTTCGACAAACCCTACAAGAATTTCTCCGTCTGCTCTTGCTTTTAATGAATCGTATTTGAAATCAACTACAGCTGGCCAATAGACAATCTCTAATGCTGGAAGAACATTAAGCAAGCCTAAATGTAGATTAAGCAAGCTCTGGTGGCACCCCCAGCAATCAGAATTTTGTAAGAATGCTACTTTTACAGCCATTTTATCTCAATTTTTTTGTTGTTTTTTATTTGTTTAAAATTAGCTAATTTGCAATAAACAAAATTAGTTGAGATATTGTATTAACAACTGTATTAAAAGCTTCTGATTAAGAGATCATTCTATTTAAGAGATTTTCAATCTAAATTATGAATGATTATTCAGAATCTAAACTCATTTATTACTGAGCCCCGATTTCGAATGTATTAATAACATTATTGCTACGTTAACTTTTCTGCTCTTTTCATTTTTCTGAAAAGATGTCTAAAACCCATAATCGGATGAGAGTAAATCATTCGAGGACCTGCATACCTCATAACTTTCCGGACGTTTTCTCTCATTTCTGGTCGATAACAATGGATAGGACACTTTTCACAAGTTGGTTTATTTTCACTAAACCGACAGTTTTTCAATCTCTCTTGTGCATAATAGAAAATGTCTGAACATTCTTGACATAACTCGTTATTTAAACCATGCGATTTTTTACAATACATACGGATCATTGTATATATTGTTTTCTTCTCCCGTTCTAAACGATTTTTAGGTGATTGCATTTTCCACGAGTTATATAAGTAGGTTACTAGAATTATAAAACTTGATTAAATGGATTTTATGCTTATAATCCAAAAGAATTTATGGAGATAAAAACTATACTTAAAAAACTATTGGACATATAAGTTAGCGTAGCACATGAATGCAACCTCGATAGAAGAAGCTAAGATTCCTACCACAGTTAGAATAGGAAAACCTTATTATCTTTTGATATTAATATTAACGTTTCTTGTAAACTTTGATAGTACAGTGGTAATTCCTATAATCTCAAATTATGCAGTTAGTTTGGGAGCCTCTGTTGTTCTTGCTTCATTTATTGTAGGGGCATATTCAATGGTACATATCCCTTCCAATATTATTGCTGGAAGATTTGTAGATAAAATCGGCAGAAAAGTTCTAATTGCTGTCGGAATAGCATTAGATGGTGTCTCAATATTATTATATTCTTTAGCACGAGATCCTTATTTCTTACTATTAGCAAGAATAATTCATGGATTGGGAGGAGGATTTGGAGGCCCAGGAACCATGGCATATCTCTCAGATGCAACTCCTAAGAAAAAAAGTGGAAGAGGGATGGCTCTCTATGGGATTTCATTTGGGATTGCTCTTCTATTTGGGTTTATGATTGGTGGTATGGGAGCGGAAAGAATCGGGTATGAAACTTTATTTTTGATTATTTCGATTATTATGTTTGTTATGGCTATTTTCTCTTTTCTTTTACCTGCGATCTATAAACCTGAGGAGAAGAAGTTAAGCTTGAAAGAAGAAATTTCAATTTTTAAGGACACTATTCTCTCTAAGAAAATGGTTACCCCATACTTAGGGATTATTGCATTGAATTTTAATTTGGGAATAATTACAGCTACATATTCTGTGTTATTAAGTAATGCTGGGTATGAGGATGGTCTAATAGGAATGACATTTGGGGTATTAGTAGTGCTCTCTATCCTTGTTCATTACCCTTCGGGTTTATTAAGCGATAAAACAAGAAAATCGACAATTCTGATTTTGGGGTTATTATTTGTATCGGTGAGTTTTCTAATTCTTGCGATATCAATTTCTCTACCAGTCCCAATATTTGGAATGATTATATTTGGGATAGGTCACGGGATGATATTTCCAACCTCTGCAAGTATTATTAGAAATAATACCACCGAGAATAATCGAGGAGTCGCACTGGGTACGTTCTATGCTTTGGTTGTTGCGGGAATTGCAATTGGGGCACCAATCTCAGGATTAATTTATGATTCATTCGGTTCATTTGCGATGTTTATTATGGGAATGGGTGTCCCTTTATGCGTAACGATAATTTTATTCATCGTATCGAAAAAGTCAAACTAATTCATAAACCAGATGTAAATCTTACTTATTTAACCTAAAGAGAAAGTCGTTATTTTTTTTAAAATATTAAACCAATTTTTATATACTGCCAGAATAATTAGTTTTTAAACCTATTTGTAAGAAATCTTACAGAAAGGAGAATTAATTAATTAAATTATAAAAAAAACCAAAAACATTAAAAAGTGGAATTATAAATGATATTACAATTTGCTGTTTCAAGTTATCCTGGTGCTGTGATTATACTCTTAATAACAGGTATCGCAGCGATTTTATTCGCCCTATTCATGCTACTCGATTTCATAAAAAACAAGAAAATTTACCATCTTCTTTGGGCTCTTGCTTTTATTGTTGTGTTTCTTGCGGGGATTATCCTTGTAGCCACTAATAATTATATTTTATTACTCTCACCTACAATCGCAGCTTTAGCGGCTCTTATCCCTGGTGGAATGGCTGCTGGCCTCTACTTCGTTATATTTGAAGATAAATCTAAACTAATTGGATACGCATACCTTGCTTTTGTATTAGTAATGGTAGTTTTAATTGGCATAACTAAAGCTGTAGGAAGCCCTGGTGCATCTGCTACAGTTATGGTGGCTCACATTCCAAGCGGTCTTTCGATAATTCTTCTACCCATATATACAACTGTAAAGAAAAAAGAGACAGACTGGAAAGCTTATCTATTAACCATAGGAGGAGTAGTGATAAGTATAGCTGGTTTATTATTAGCCTTATTTACATTAGGAGCGGCTGATATCGTTCTTATCTTAACACTGCTTCCAATAGTACTCTTAATTACTGCTTTATTCTTCGCTTTAGGGACTTTACTTCCCGAAAAATGGGGGTACGCAATTCCTGGTTTAAAGAGTTAAGAGAAAAAATCAAGTAGCTGTACTGTACTACTCTTTTCTTTATTTTTTTTTTATGATGTTAAAATTTTGAAAACTTATATATAGGTTAATATAAAATCTTGACTTATAGATTTTTAAAACTAGTCTTAAAAACTAAGAAGTCTAGTTTTTAAATTATTTTATTAAAAAAAGGTGAAACTACTATAGATTTTAATAAATTAACAACAAAACTCGCTATCATTCTCTTGGCGATAGTCGCCGTTATTACGATTATAGTGGCTGTTATACCTATTATCTCTCCACGAATTAAAATCGTCAGTGTTGTTGTCTCTTTCTTAGTAGCTATAAATATAATTCTTGCAATTAAATACAAAATTCCCATTTCAACGAAGCTCCTTATTGTCATTTTATCAATTATAATCATAATTAATATAACAATAGCGTTCTCTTATCATATGGTGTACGATGCTTCACTTATTCATGGAGCCGCTGGTAATTTAGTTCATCATAAAGCACACAGAGTAATAATGATTTATCATTCATTATCAGCGCCATTCGTTGGTATTGTCACATTACTTTTCTTAGATATTTTCGAAGTTCGGAAAAGCATCATTAATCCAATTAGATATTTAGTTTTTGTGGGAGGAATATGCGCGGGAATTGGTGCGACATTCTGGGCTTATACGACTATTTTTGAACTACATCATATCTTTTTAGTTGGGCTCGTACTTTTATTCTTGGGGGCTGGTCTATTGTGCTATGGTCTTCTACCGGGAACAGAAGCAAAAGAGAGTGAATATTTCAGAGATATTCCAAAAATTGGTGGTTTTGATATACTTTCTCTCAGTGGATTTATTGTTATTGCGGGGATAATTGTATTTGTTTTGTTTGGGCTTATAGCAGCAGTAATAATGCTCGTTGTAGATGAACCGTTCTTCTTCGTTGAAGAAGTATTTTTAGTTCGGGGGATACCTAAGACAATCTATGAGGAATTAGCAAGCTTTCACATGCGGTTAACCACAGCATTATTCCTTACAGGTATATTAGTACTTGTATTTAGATACACTGAAATAAAAGGAAAGTTGGCAAAAATTGGGACTTGGTTAATCTTACCCGGTGCCATTGCTATGACCGCAGGGTACTTCCTTATGATCTTCATGGGTGGGGCTGCGAATGCAATTTTAATGCCCGCTCGAGCACTTATATTGTTTGCCGGGGTTATTATCTCATGTTATGCTTGGATTCAAGTTTCTAAGGAAGAACTTGGGGAGAGATATAATTCAGCATCATTAATCGATAAAATTAAAGCACTTCTAAAAAATCCATTAAGGTTCGGGATGTTTATTCCATTTTTCCTAGCTGGTTTTGTTGTTGTAATCCCAGGGTTAGTAATTGTAGCAGACCTTGAAGCTTACAGAGAGTTGTTGAATTACCCTGTTGAGAAAAGTTTTGCGACGGGGCACCCTCATATTCTCGTTACGCTTGGTGCAATAACCATATTCTGCCTACTTGTCCACAATCTAACTACAAGGCAAAACAAATTCGAAAAACTTATCCGCAAAATAATTGGGTGGTCAATAATTGCAAGCCAACTAATTGTTTTCCCAATCGCTGCATTTTACTTCTTAAGATCTCCTATTAACACTGCTGGTGAAGCAGCAATGAGACATATTATCCTATCTGGTTTATTAATTCTTTTCGTCGCTGTTTTATTCTATTTCGCCCTAATTATTTATCATTTAATTAAAAATCGAGAAAAATTTTCAGAAGAAATTGTTCCGCTTGTTAGAACCTAAATCTTCAAAATAATAAATTCTCGATTTATTTTTTCTTTTTTTTTAGCTTGAGTTATTGGAAAGTATGATAAAAAATCCTATTATTTGTTATCGTAAAGATTAAAAAGTAAAAAAATTAAATAGTAAACAATCTCTACAATTCATTAATTTTAAATTTAATCCAAATTTTAACTTGAATAAATTTTGAGTTCGTGTTAACGATATATATTAACAAAAGATCAATCCGATTATAGAACTCAGGAGTATAGAGTTTTTAATAAGAAATTGAAAAGCTAAAAGATAAGGAAAGAAAAAAAAAATTACTATTAAATTACTTATTATTTAATGAGTTTTGTTTACCGATCTTCAAATTCAATACCAGGAATATTAAAGCGCCATTTTTCTTCGTATAACATTCCAAAAGCGTAAAGAATTGTGCCCCCCGCAATGAAATAAACTACAGTATTTCTAAAATAGGTTAAAATTGCATCATCAAGTTCGGCTAATATTAATCCTAGGAATATACCCGCAATAACATAAAGGATACCCCCTATTGCCATGAGCCAGGCTGCTCTTGAAGTTTCTTTTGTTTTCACAGTGCTATATATAGAAAGGCCAATAATTGCGACAGAATTGATCAAGTTAAATATCATAATTAAAATAACTGGAACAAACACAATATTGGTAATCGTAGCACTAGGGTTAAGATCTAGATGAGCCTTTAAAATGGCGTCTTGAATATTTCCAAGAGAAAGAATAGAAACTACGACGAACATCACGACAACACCTAACAAATAAAGTCCTGCAAATGACCATCGATCAAGCAATTTCTTTTCTTTTCCCCATATGGCATACATTATACCGGCAGCGATCAAACCAGGGATTGCAACCGTAAATCCTGCTGTTAACGAATTCAAAGCAACCCCCAAAGTGCCATTATTTGCTACCAAATGGTATAATATAAAGGTAGCAATAAACGACATAGCCCAAAGTACATGGTGTTTTTGCTTAGTGTTTAAGTACTCCACTAACAAGAAAAATGCGAATACTACCGACATAATTAATACTATCCAAAGAAGTGAATCCGCAATATAACTGTGTGGGCTTTCTGGGTACAGACCGCCTCCTGCTGGTTGGAAAAACATCTTATTAGATCACTTTTTTTTGTTTTTATATTTAGTTTTTTTCTATATTTTTACTTTTAAAATGTAATAGTTATATATTGAATGGTGATTATATTTAAAAGTTTGGTAACTCTGCTTAAATAGAACTTCTCTTTTATATGCTTTATTTTATTTAGATGAATAATTATTCAGAAAACTTATAACACCAATTTGCTATTTTTCTCTTAAACGAGTCATTCATTTGACCTTTCAACCAATTTTCTATAAATTCAAATAACTAAAATTGAGTACTTCAAAATGAATAATTATTCAAGAGCCATAATTTTTCCTCATGTAGGATAGCATTTTTTAGAAATCGTAAATATTATATTCGGGAAAAAATACATGAATATTTATATATAAGATGGGATCAATCTATTTAATCAATAGATTTAATTTCTATATATAATAAAACAAATTTTTACTAAAAAAATAAGTGGTGTTTAAAACGAGAATAAAAAGATCTGGCTTTATTATTAACATAATGATGGTAACTCTCTTCGCTGTGGCAGCGGGAGTGTTACTATTATGTGCCTATGGTTCAACATGCGTACAATTTGATATCGGTGCTCCTCCAATGCCACCATTCTTTGGAAGCTGGTGGACTGCTTCCTTCAGTTATTATCCGGAATTTATTGTAGCGTATTCGGTTACATACTTCGCCTCGTGGTTAATTGCTTTTGTTTGGGGAGTTGCTATCTATTTCTGGCTAACACAAAAGAGGTTTGCTTTTCTATTTGCTCTTGTAACCAGTGCCTTGGGATTTATTATTCAAGCAATCCCTGGAATTATTTCAGACACCGATGGATTTAGTGCTCCTTTTGATTTTGGATCACCTCATTGGGGTGGAGCAATAGCAAACCTTCTGGTACTTATTGTATTGATAGTTGGAATTATACCTTTTGATGCTAATCCCATAAGAAATTCAATCAAAGATTCTACCTCAGGAGATAATAAATGGGGGGGATCACGACAACTAACAATGGTTTCAGTGTTCCTTTTCTGGTTGGCAATTGTTTCATTCCTTGGATCATCTTTCATGGCTGATGCACATGTTGTTAATGGGTATAATATCTGGCAAACGGTAGCATATCAATTCATAGGCGGAGCTATCTTCGCAGCAGCTGGTGGTACAACCCTAATTACGGCTTTTATTGTCAGCAAGATTAAACCTCTTAAGACAATATAAGTATAGGAATAAGTTGAAAAGCTTAATTATAACTTTTTTTTTTCTATTTTTTTTTTTATCATTTAGTAATAATACTAATGAAACAAAGATGAAAATTTAAAACTTCATCATTTTTTTTATTTTTAATTTTTATAATGTCTAAATTGTGCAATAACCGCTGAATTTCTTTACAGAACGTGTCCTCTAAAAAAAGTTGAAGACCTTTAGAATTAAAAAGTATGTGCATTAATTAAATTTTAAAAAAAATATAAATATGCTAGTGATGGTACAATTGTCGAAGCAAAAGACTTAAAATTAAAAAGATAAAACTTAAATAAGTCGATCTCCATGCTCTGTAGAATTAATGACAAAATTTGCTCCTTTTAGAGCTTTTTCTCTATTAGATGTTCCAATGGATTATGTATTCGGGAACAAATAGTAATTCTACAAGATAACTAGCAGCTATTATGATTACTATTCCTACAACCAAACCTAGTAATCCTATTCTTATCTCTTTTTTATTTGACGGCTTTTTTCCCAAGTATGGTAAGAAATATACTAGCGCAAAAACGATATATATACCGCCAAGTAGGGGAACTACAGCCAAAAGAAATGTTCCTGCAACTATTATGTGTGGATGTCCCACGGTCAACGATATTGCCATACTTCCCCCACGGTTACATGTTGCAGTTACAGTAATTATATCATGATGTTCTGCTGTTACCCAATATTCATAATGAACCAAGTTATGAGTAGGCTGACTAGTATAGTATTCAGTCAATACTAGTGATCCATTAATATCAATTGCTACGGATGCTATGTAATGAGCATTTCGATCAGTAACTCCATGTATGAACCAAGCGCTAAGGGTCTGATTCTGTGGACCTCCTGCGTCTCTGTCGTATTCGTAATACAAATCTATTTCGATCGGAGCATCTGCTTTTACGCTTAAAGTGTTCAAAGCTAAACCAATCATCAAGAAGCTTACCAAACCAAGGATAATATATTTTTTAGACATTTTTATTCTGTTATAATTTTTTTAGATAATGAATTTTAGAAATTGTTAATATTTAAGATTTTTTCCTTTTATTTTTTATTATTTTATTTAATAAGGCGATTAACTGTATTTATTTTAGTGAAAACTAAAAAATGAAATATTTTAATACCAATAGTGAATTAATTTATCAAAATAAAAACAAAATACATGCAAAATATAATCAGAAGATATATTAATAAACAAGTATTTTGTTTAAAAAATTAAATCAAGGTGTGAAAGATAGAAATAGAAGAAACTCCTATTAGTATGGAAATTTCAATGGAAACCCAAATAATCGAGAAAGCAAAGAAAAGAAGTTATAAAAGGATTAGCTATAGCATGTTTATATTTGTTTTTTGTCAAGTAATGTGGTATATGACTTTTTCAGAACCCTTGACCGTGCTTATTCCTGGAGGAGAACCAATATTTCAAATCTTAAGTGATGATATAATATCGCGAACAGCGCGTCTTGTTATGATATATCACAGTCTAGCAATACCCTTTTTAGTAGCAAACACATTTTGGATCTTGGAACACTATAGTGTACGTGAAAGGTGGGTACCAACACTAAAAGTTCTATTACTGCCTGGTGCTTACATGGTTGGCATATTTGGGATGCTTTTCGCATATACACGTATCCGACTTTTTCATGAGTTTTTCTACTTCGGAATGTTTCTTTGTTTTATAGGAGGAATTGTATTTGTAATCTCAGCCTTTCCAATCGCTGGTAAATTTCCTGATCCAGACACTATTAGAGAAGAAACAACCTTCCGTGGGATGAGTCTGGAGTATTTGAACCTCGTGGTTTTAGCAGTATGTATTCTTATTTCAACAATATATGGCGCAATATCAGCTTTGGAAACCTTCACTGGTACAATATGGGGTTTAGGTCGTGAACCAATTGCATTCTTAGCAGAAGCTATTGTTAGACAGGAGCACGATATCGCTCAGGAGCTTATAGTTTCCCACCTTCATATACAACTTGCTCAATCAGCAGCAATGGTTGTGATGGTCGGCTTCCGCACTAGTAAATTATCTGGTTAC
Source organism: Promethearchaeota archaeon (assembly GCA_016839845.1). Next base: position 11,362 of record JAEOTL010000207.1, on the reverse strand, counting down.
CTATATCAAGCATTCTTAATATTGTTTCCAATTGGTATAATCACATTATCTTATGGAGCATGGGTTTTAAACCATTATATAATATGGATTGGTGCGGGGATATTGATATTAGTTACCATAATTATGTCATTTGTCGGCATGAAGAACGTAATAAAGGATAAATTAGGAGAAAGATATTCATCAGCATCGCGTTTTGAAAAGATTAAGAGTTTGCTTAAGAATCCGGTGAGATTTGCATATTATTATCTCTTTGCTGTTTCGCAGCTTTTAGTTCTACCTCAAGTCTATGTTGGGCTTACTACAGAAGAGGTGTATAGATTACATACATACGTGCCTTTAGAGTATGGTTTTAATGTCGGACATTGGCATATGCTTTCTGTAATGATAGCAACATTGCTGATGTTACATGCAATTGACAATTTCAATGTTGAAGGTTTAGTACGGAAAATTCTTGGTTGGACCTTTTTTATTGGTTTAAATTTTACATTTATAGGCGGAATGTTTTACCAAATACGTCCGTTAGAAGCGACAGGTGATTTGACATTAATGTACGTTGCATTCGTGGGAGTGTGGTTTCTCGTCGCAGGCTTTATAATAGGGATTTATGCGCTCGGTAAAGCCTTACAAAAATCTCGAAGAGACTTGAAATCAGCGTATGTTGTAATTCCTGGTGAACAATCAAAAGAAATTAGGGAATAATTTTAATATATATATCTTCTTTTTTTTAACCGATAGATAAGAAATTTATTAAGTTTTAATTTTGATTTTTTTATTAATTTTTTTTTATTATTTCTATAAATTGTTTATAGGAAGATAGTAACATTCTGGGGTGGATATTTTTCATTGGTGGTGTCTTAGCATTTGGTGGGGCAGACCTTTACATGTTACGCCCACTTCCCGCAGAAAATGTAGAACCATGGCTAACTATAATGTTTATTGGTGTGTGGTTTCTGTTCGTTAGGTTTGTATGGGGGACAGTAGCGATTACTCAACGCATGTTAGAAGATAGAAAAGCTAAGAAATTAGCTATGATTGCAAGGCGATACAAAGAAATCACCCCAGATGCTAGATAATCCTTTTTTTCTTTTTTTTTTTAATTTTTAATATAAAGAAGATTTATATATTTTTTTTAATTTCAATTTGTAAAATAGTTGATTTATGCCTTTCACACTATACTTGGGTGAAATCTGTAATAAATTCGAAATGGGAGAACGTTGAGACTTAAAAACTTATTTTCAGTTTATGGGGAGCTTATTAAAACAAAACAAACCTTTCTTTTATTATATACAGCAGTATTTTCATATCTCATAACTGCTGTAGAATCATCTGTTCGCTTTAATTGGTTTGATTTCCTATTTTTAATGCTTTCGCTTTTCCTAGCAGTTTCAGGGACTACGGCTTTAAATATGTATATCGACAGAGATATTGATGCTATTATGGAACGAACAAAAGATCGCCCCCTCCCGACCGGGAAAATTACACCTCTCACAGTTCTTATTAATGGATTAATCTTGACTTTCTTAGGAATATTAATCGCGTTTTTAATCCTTGACTGGTTAATAGGTTTAATTATATTTCTGGGATTTTTTTTTGATGTAGTAATCTATAGTATCTTATTAAAAAGACGAACAAAATTTAGTATTATTTTCGGGGGAGTTGCTGGTGGTCTTCCAGCGTGGGCGGGAAGAATTGTAATTCTGCAGAGTCTGGACTGGATTGGGTTCTTATTCTTACTTTTTATATTGACATGGATACCCGTCCACATTCTCACATTAGCGTTAATTCCTAAAAATTATGAGGGATACAAAGAAGCCAAAGTACCAATGTGGCCCGTAGTGAGTACAAAAACCCAAACTATGCGTGTAATAGCTATAGGCGCTTTCATCAGTTCTCTTACACTCTACGAAAGTGCCCAACTCTTGGATGCTAATGGGATAGTTCGAATTATAATAGGGATTTGTAGTGCATTACTTCTTATCATAGTTATTAAGAATCTTATAAAACCATCAAATAAACTAACATTCCTTATTTTCAAGATTGCTTCTTTATATATGATCTTAGGATTTCTACTACTCTATTTTGGAGTTGTTTTTTAGCTAGTTTGAGATCCTAACTTTTTAAAGGAAAATAGTTTATATTGAGTAAATTCTTTTAAAATTAATATATTGAAATTTTACTAGAAAAATTTCTAATTAAAAACAAAGAAAAAGGTAAATCTTTATGGTAACACTAATTGGAATTGTAGAACTACTACTAATAGGCATTGTATCAGTGTTTTTGATATGCTTTTGCTATTTAGTGAATAATTTTAAAGGACGGAGCAAAAGTATTCAATACTCGGCGATCATCTCTCTTATAATTTTTGTGGTTGCATTGACGGTACTGGTTGTGATAAACGGTATAGAATGGTTTGTTGACGATAGTCTCCATTTAGGTCTGATCCTTGGCTTGCCAGCATTAATTATAGTAACGACTGCTATGACCTTGGTGCTATATGATGAGTCAACGTTCGTGTTTTGGCACGGATTAATGGGTATTTCCGCGTGGATATTAACTCTTTTAAATGTCATTGCGTTGTTTTGGATGCCTAGTAGTCAAGTAATCAGCTTTTCTGGATTAATACATTTTATGCATATTATCGGTGGAGCAGGCGGTTTAATAGCAGGCTTTGCTAATGCCTTATTTGGGACATCTGGACAGCGAAAACTAGCTAAATATACGGGATTTATTACAATGGGTTGTTGGTGGGGTGCTTTTCTTTTTGGCCTCATTCTAGTATAAAGTCTTATTAAAAATTAAGGTGAATTAAATAATGAATGTTTCTGAAATTGAAAGTGAACAAGAAATTGGGAATGTAGATGCTTTTACTAATGAATTACGGGAATTTATAACTCCAGAACATGTAACAACCGATCCATACGAGATTGAAGCTTCTGCGTCAGATCTTGCTTTACTACCAAAATATCATTATAAATTTAAAAAGGAATATCAAGCAAGTCATGTGGTACGACCAGCTAATACAGAAGAACTTTCAAAACTGATGAAAAAGTGTTATGAATATTCTAAACCAATGACAATAAGAGCCGCTGGAACCTCATGTTTTTCAGCATCAACCCCAACTAAGGGAGGAGTCTTAATTGACATTAGGAGGATGAATAAAGTTCATGAGGTTGATGTAGGAAATTTGAGAGTTAGGTGCGATGCAGGAATTTCCTGGTTAAAGCTTATTGAAACTTTAATGGATTATGGATTAAGTCCAAAATGCTATCCTACAAGTTATAAATCCTCTTGTATAAGTGGTTTTTTGGTTACAAGTGGAAGAGCTGGTATCGGAGTAATAAAGCATGGGATGATGAAAGATACCATAATCTCCCTAACATTTGTCAAACCTGATGGAACTGTCGAGAAAATTACTAAAGACTCTAAAGGTGATGTTACATTGGATGATGTAATAGGTTCTTTTGGTATTCTTGGTGCGGTTGCAGAAGTAGAAATGGAATTGGTTCCTCTTGGAACATCAATGGAAATACTAGGCTATAGCTTTAAAACAATAGCAGATGCTAGCAAATATTATACCACTTTAAAAAATGATTCTACGAATAAACCTTTCTTTTTGTCATTATCTGACAAGAATTTCGAAAAATTCGCTCATTGGACTTTCCCATCCAGAGATTATTTTGTGTACGTTGTATATTTCGATGATCCAGACACCACTTCAAAAAATGTTGCGTTTGCAAAAGAATCCGCAACGCAATCAAACGGGCTTGAAGTTGAAGAATGGTACTTAAAGGAAAAATGGCGCGATATTGCTGATACTGAGATTAATGTTGGTCGGTGGTGTAATACATTATTCTTTCAAGAATACTGGGTTGCAGATGAACGGATAGGCTCTTTCTATAACTTTTATAACAAAAAAACATCAAAATATGATTATAATAAAGCATTTTATATGATCGCTGGAGCCGATGGCAACAGAATAAAACTATTTGGACTCACCGATTTAGAAGACTCTCGAGAATTCTTTGGTATTAAAGCATTATTTCATGATATAACACTACATACCTATAAACAAAATGATAGTCTCTATACTATGGGAGTCGTTAATACTATGTACTTTTTGAAATTTCACTCTGAGAGGGCATCCTACTTAAAACAGTTGAAAAATAAGTTGGATCCTGATGATCTATTAAATTCTTACAGACTTGTGAAAGCAAAGATGAAATGGTGGAGAGTTTTAATGCTTTTCTTAATAGCAAAATTACTGTATTAAAATATGAGGAGATTAAAAATGAGTAAAGATAAAATTAAGGATATTGAAAAAGTGGTAACTACTGGACCTCCAGGATCAGATTATTTCGCACCTGATCAAGAAAATCTGTTAGATCCTATTACAAAAATAAAAGAAGAAAAAACATTCGAGCGTTGTACTCACTGTGGTTATTGTCGACATGTATGTCGAGTCTATAACACTACTCTTTCTGAAAAAGATTACGCGGGTGGACGTAATAGGATTCTTAAATCATTAGCGAAAAAAGATATCAAATTTGATAAAGAAGGGTTAATAGATCCTCTTTACCGTTGCATGCTTTGTGGAAATTGTCGTGTCGTCTGCCCAGTAGGGATAGATACACTTGAAGTATTCCAAACTTACCGACGAACGGCAGTTAGAAAAGGAGTTATGCCAGAAAAACTCAGTGCGTTAAAGGATTCAGTTAAAACTCACAAAAATCCATTCCTTGAAAGCGGAACTGACCGATATAATTGGTGTGCAGGAGATGCATGTACAGAAGGGAGTATCGCTTATGAGCGTGGAAAGGCGCTTTATGAGAAAATTCGAAATGGGACAGTTACACCTGAAGACACAGAAAATGTAGTTGGTTACTTTGTTGGGTGTACTTCTGCTTATAGAAATAACGAATTGGTTTCAGCAACCTGTCGTGTTTTGGATAAAATGGGAGTAGAATTTATCGTTTTTCCAGATGAACAGTGCTGTGGCTCAGTTCTATTTCGAACTGGAGTAGAAGATGAAGCTGTGGAACTTGTGAAATATAACGTTGACATGATCCGTAAATCTGGAATCAAGGAAATTATATTTTCATGTGCGGGATGCTTTTCTACATTCACAACTGAATACCCTCGATTTATTGAGGGCGATCTCGGGTTTAAGCTTAGTCATGTAGTCCAGTTTATCCCAAGAATTGCAAAGGAGAAAAATATTAAAATACGATATAAAAAGCGTACGAAAGAAGACCCATTGGTTGTTACTTATCATGATCCCTGCCATCTTGGACGATATTGTGATGTTCTTGATGAACCAAGAGAGCTAATGAATATGATTGAAGGGCTTAAATTAATTGAAATGAAACATAACAGAGAAATGTCTTGGTGCTGCGGAGCCGGAGGAGGAGTAAGAGCATTATACGGAGAAATATCTTCTGACATTGCTAGCAATCGTCTTGACGAAACTGTAGCATGTTGGGAAGAAATTAATGCGGATCGTATGAAAGAAGCAATTGAGACAGAAGCTGAAATGTTACTTAGCGCCTGTGTGTTCTGCAAAAATAATTTATTCAAAGCTTCAGATGAAACTGAAGAAAAATTACCAGTAATGGATATAACACAAATCTTAGAAGATTGTGAATTTTCCTAAAAAATTTTTTTTATACTTTTTTTAATACATTTTTTATTTAACACATCGTACTAAGGCAATATTTGTTTGCTATAACCTAAATTCTTTTAATTATTGTTTGTATTTTTCAATTATGAGCAAAAAAAAAGGAAGTTCTAATGTGATTAGGCTAGCTCACGGCGCAGGGGGTAGCTTACAAGAAGAGCTTATTATGTTTATCACAAAGAATATTCACTTGAAAAAAGTAAATGATGGTATTGGAGTCGAGGAATTGGATGATGGTGCTACGATCCCTTTAAAAAACTATGAGAAGGAAATAGTTGTAACTGCCGATGGGCATACGGTTTTTCCAATCTTTTTTCCAGGAGGAGACCTCGGGAAACTGAGTGTTTGTGGAACTGTTAATGATATATTAATGATGGGAGGAGACCCTATTGCACTCACTTCGATGATTATAATTGAGGAAGGTTTCGAATTCGATAAGCTTGGTAAACTAATTGAATCACTTAATAGCACAGCTAAAGATGCTAACATTGCAATTATCGCGGGAGACACAAAAGTTATGCCCCGAGGAACCTTAAATGAGATTATAATTAGTACAACGGGCATTGGACTTAAAGACAGCAAGATAAAAATTGAAGATCAAAATGTAAAGGTAGGGGACAAGATAATCATAACAGGTACTATTGGGGATCATGGAACTTCTCTTATGGCTTCAAGAGAGGGGTTGAATATTTCTACGGAATTAGAATCTGACGTTGCCCTATTATCAGATATAATTAATGCTATTAAGAATTTTATTCAAGGAAACTTTATTCATGCAATGAAAGATCCTACGCGTGGAGGGATAGCTGGCGCTCTTAACGATTGGGCAAATAAATCTAATACAAGCATATTAATTGAGGAAGAAAAAATTCCAATAAAGAAGGAGGTACAAGCAATTTGTGACATGTTAGGATTAGATCCATATAACATTGCATGTGAGGGAAGGGCACTCTTAGCCGTTGACCCAACTTCCTCACATGAAATTCTAAAAAAAATTCAATCTACTTCTTTGGGAAGAGATGCTCAAATAATAGGTGAAGTTAAGGCTGAAAATCCTAAACGAGTTTTATTAAAAACTATCGTTGGGGGCACACGGTTCGTTGACATGCCCATAGGAGAACCAGTTCCTAGAATTTGTTAATCTAAATGGAGGTAAAAAATAAATGGACATTCCTGGAACAAAAATACTTCGCAGTAAAGAATTTACTAAAAAGATTATTAACTCTATAAATTCACTAGTTAATGATATTAATAAACCAATTAAATTTATGCACGTTTGTGGAACCCATGAACATACAATATCTAAATATGGGTTACGTACTCTTTTACCTAAGGAAATTGAGATCCTTTCAGGACCAGGATGTCCTGTTTGCATCTGTCCAGCTGCTGATATTGATAAAGCTGTAGAGCTGGGAAAACGAGATAATACAATAATCACAACCTTCGGAGATATGATTCGAGTACCTGCCACTAATATATCTTTGGCAGAACTCAAAGCTAAAGGTGCCGATGTTCGAATTATTTATAGTCCTCATGATGCTATTACAATCGCGGAAGAAAATCCTAATAAAGAGGTAATATTTTTTGCAATAGGTTTTGAAACTACCGCCCCTCTCATCGGATATGAAATTCAGGCTGGCCCTCCCTCTAATTTCTCTGTAATTTGCGCACATAAATTGATACCCGCCGCATTGGAACTTTTAATGAGTCAATCTCAGCTAAGAATAGATGGGTTTATTTCTCCTGGCCATGTTTCAACAATAATCGGCATGAAACCGTATGAGATTTTTGCTCAAGGATATAAAATTCCTAATGTAATTTCAGGATTTGAACCTAATGATGTTCTGTTAACAATATTTATGTTGCTTAGTCAGATAAAAAACAAACGATATAACACTTTAAATGAATATTCTCGTGTGGTGAAACCTGAAGGTAACCTAATTGCTCAACAAATTATTGAAGATGTGTACTCCTCAGTGTCGTCTCCATGGAGAGGGATTGGAAGAGTGTATGATGGAGGTCTAGAGATCAAGGATAGATATGAGGAATTTGATGCTGACAAAAAATTTGATATCAAGATTGAAAAATCTCAAGATATCCCACCTGGTTGTTCTTGTCACTTAGTAATGGTTGGAAAACTCTATCCTTACGAGTGTGAATTATTTAGAGAAGAATGTACGCCAATAAATCCAATCGGACCATGCATGGTTTCACAAGAAGGTACATGTAGTATTTATTTTAAATATCATAGTTAAGCCACATTGTCTTCTTTATTTTTCGAAATTTTCCCCACTGAGATAAACTCTCCATATTTTTCTCGTACTTTAAATAGATTTTGTTATATATAGAATCACCAAACCATCTAGTAATGGGGAGGGGGTATATAATATGCCATTCCAAGGAGAAACACTTCCGGGTAAGTAGAATCCAATCTGGATTCATACTCCATATTTCTTTATGTTACAAAAACTGTCTGCCCTTGATAAGATGCTTGTCAATATGACTTTTTTACCTATTTTAACAGCTATAAAAAATGTTAATTTTATTTTGAAATAAAACTTATTTAGCATAATACCGACAGTTAACTGATGAAAATAAATACTATAGAAATAGAAATCACGGGTATTGTTCAAGGGGTTGGCTTTAGACCATTTCTGTTTAATCTTGCTCACGGTTTTAATTTTAAAGGAAAGATTTTAAATCGTGGTAATGCGGGTGTTAAATTAGTAATACAGGGAGAAATGGGAAGAATTCAAGCATTTCTTGATGAAATTTGGACGAAAAAGCCAAAGATTAGTTATATAGAGGAAATAAAAACGAAGAAAGTCGAATCTAATATAGTTTTTACTTCATTACAAATTGAGAAAAGCGAACAAGGGCGGGGAATTAGTTTGACTTTACCTCCAGATATCGCAATGTGTGACGACTGTATTAACGACATGCTAAACCCCAAGCTACCAAAATACTTTAATTACCCTTTTGTTGCATGTGCGGTATGTGGACCTAGATTTACTACTGTCACTGAATTACCATATGATAGAGAACGCAGTACCATGATTGACTTTCCTTTTTGCGAGCAAGCAGAACCTGAATCTTGTATTACAGAATATTCAGATTTCTCGAATAGGAGGTTTCACGCTCAGACATTCGCTTGTTCTGTTTGTGGTCCTCATTACAAGCTCTATAATAGGAGAGGAGAAATAATTAATGATAAATCGATCAAATCAGTTCTACAAGAGACTGCTGAAAGGATAAATAACGGAGAGATTGTAGCTGTAAAAGGGATAGGTGGGGTTCATGCAGTCTGTTTAAGTGATAATGATTCTATTTTAAAACTCCGAAAGAGAAAGGGTGATAGAAAATACAAACCATTTGCATTGATGGTGCCGAATTTAGATGTAGTAGATAAAGTCTTAGTAATTACACCTACAGATCGTGATTTGTTAACCTCCTTTCGTCGACCCATTGTTCTCTTAAATAGAAGAAATTTAACGGATAATTCAATAATTGGGGATCAGATTGCTCCTGGATTAAATAATGTTGGAGTTATGCTTCCTTATTCAGGTATTCATCACTTATTATTTAATAAAGTTGGAAAAAAACCTTTAGTGTATACCAGTGGGAATAAATCATATATTCCAATGGCTATTGAAAATAGCTTAATTTTTGAACAACTCAAAGATCTCGCAGATGTATTCTTACTTCATAACAGGCCAATTCACCAAAGAGCAGATGATAGTGTCTTAAGAGTTCATGATAACAAAGTAAAATTAATTCGAAGATCAAGGGGTTATGTACCCGAATATCTATCGTTGCCGTTTAAGGTAGATATTCCTGGAGCCATTGCCACAGGGCCTCTACTAGCAACTACAGGTGCAATTTTAAGAAGGAATCGGATTTTCCCAACACAGCACATTGGAAATGTTACCCATTTAGAAACTTATGACTTTCTTAAGGAAGCCCTTTTTCATATGAAAAAACTTTTACAAATTGACGATTCTGAAATTGAATTCATTGCCTGTGACGCCCATCCAGAATTTATTACTACAAAGCTAGCCAGTGAACTAGGAAACCAATATAATTGTGAAGTCTACAAAATGCAACACCATTATGCACACATTTTGGCGTTACAGGCTGAAAATAATGTGGAAAAACACGAAAACATAATAGGGATCGCTACTGATGGAATTGGTTACGGAGACGATGGTAACATATGGGGGGGTGAAATATTATTATCTTCCTATGATGATTATAAACGTTTAGCCCACCTAGAATATCAACCAATGATAGGGGGAGATCGATGTACAAAATATCCTGCTCGTATGGTTGCTTCCATTATACTAAATTCCTTGGGTTTAGAAGAATCTGAAAACATTTTTAAGAAGTTAAAATTGGAAAATGATCTAGAGCATAAAAATACTGAATTAAAAACCTTAATTTCTCAATATATGCAAGTAAAAACTCAGTTACCTTCACCAAATATCCCCTTGACCAGTTCTACGGGAAGAATTCTTGATACAGTATCCTACTTATTGGGAGCATCAAAAATAAAAACTTACAGAGGAGAACCTGCGATGAAGCTAGAAGGCTTGGCAGTGAAAGGGAATCCTGAAAATGTTGAGTTAGAAATAGGAATCACCAAGAAGGATGGCATCTATATTATCAAATCATCAGATCTGATCTTGGATATAATCGCTTTAATAAAAGAGGGTAAGTTTAAAAAAGAGGATATTGCTGCTAAGTTTCAATTTGAGTTTGGAAAAGCTTTCGCCGAAACTGCAGTAAAATTAGCCAATGAGAATAATACGAAAAAAATAGGATTAACTGGCGGTGTTGCATTTAATTATTCATTTTCAAGTGCTATCAAGCAGAAAGTACTCCGATCAGGTTTAATTTTTTTAGAGCACAATACAATCTCCCCTGGCGATGCCGGAATAAGCACTGGGCAATTAATAGGGGGAATATTTGCACATCATAAAGAGTAAGATAAGGAATTCCAAAGACTTTTCATATAGCAGTTATTTATGACAATTAGCTTTAAAGGAAGACACAATAATAATGATATTAAAGCGGATTTCATATATATAAATACTAAAGTCAATTATTAGAATTTGTTGAGAAAGATGATTGTAAATGAAGAGCATAAAGAAGACTTAATAAAAATTGCCAAAAAATTGATAAGGAAACCGCATTCAATTCCGACAGATGAAAACGATGAGCCTACAGAAACATACATTGAATATTTAAGCCTCATGTATAGCCCCGAAATTGCAAAAATAGCCCAACTTCTCCCTGTTTTTCCAGAGGGGGTAAATATTTCTAAAATTGCTAATGAAGTTAATATTGATAAAAAGGAATTAATTGAAAAATTTAGTGAGGTTAGTAGAAAACGATTTGTAATAACCCTTGGAAGCCAATATGCTTTGCCTGATCCGTTTATGATGTTTGATCTTCCTTTCATCGTTAAGGAGAATTATGAAGGGCCTGATGCTAAAAAATTCGCTGATTTAAGTAGAAAATTCTTCATAGAGGATAAATATTATAAAAAGTGGGAAACATCTTGGAAAGGTACACCATATATGAGAGTTTTAACCGTTAGTGAAGAAATTGACCCAGAACATGAAATAATACCTTTAGAAGAAGTATATAGTATAATTGAGAAAAATAACTCATTTGCAGTTATAGATT
>JAEOTL010000206.1 GCA_016839845.1 Promethearchaeota archaeon | reverse complement strand
TCAACTTCAGAGTGACGTTTCATAAATCTATCTATAACTAATTTATCTACTCTGGTTTTTTCATCAGCTTCTTCAACAAGATCATTTTTGGCACCTATAAACATCCTTGGTGTCTCACCATGATTATATTCTCCCAATCGTTCATACCACCAATCCAATCTTAACAGAGTCTGAAGATCTACTAAATTAAATACCATAAATATCCCATTAGCCCCATTAATATAATAAGGAAATAATTTTTTGAATTGTTCCCGTCCTCCAAAGTCCCAAATACTTATCCTGACAAAAGTATCATCACCATCAACATTAATTGGGAGATCGTGAGTATAAAATTCGATTCCTAGGGTTTCCTTGGTGCCCACTTCAAAAGTATCAAAACATAAGCGTTTGGCGATGCAGGTCTTACCAACTCTTTCTTGTCCTAAAATGCAGATTTTGAAGATATAGATTGGTTTTTTGCCGTTATTTGTTCCAGATATTGGATTATTATAAGGAGCCATAGATTAAATCTACTTTTAAAGGAATTTTAAAATTAAACCGTTATAATAGAAGAACAAAAATTAGGATTTATAAATTTAGAACTTCATTTAAATATGAAAGTTTTAGGGTTGGAATCACTCAGATTACAATGAATTTAGATTTATTTTCCCTTTATGAAGAATTTCTGCATATGTTGGGTGTGAATGCTGCCACGCACCGTCATTTATGATTTTTATTTTGACCCCTTCAATAAGTTCAGTTGTTATTCCTTTCATATGGGAGTGTCCATATACTATTTGTGAAACATTTGACAGATCGCAATCTGCCTCTTCTAAAAATTCTATTATTCCCTTAAGATAATATTCATACTCTCTGGAACGATCCCATTTTTTCATTACACGCATATTCGCTTTAATTAAATTAAATTCAAGGTTATTTAACTCTAAAAAGATTGAATCTATTGCGTCGGGGGATAGATTTTTTAACTTAATGAGTTCACTTTTCATAATATCAAACGTAATAGGTTTTATCTTTCTTCTTCCTTTAATAATTTCATTCCAAAAGTAATTAAATGCCTCCTTGACCTCGAAATTATGATAAGAGATTAAAGATTTCCACATTTGCCCTATAAATAATCGGTATACATCCGAATCAAATTGATAACCATGCAGCAATAAACATTCATAATCGCTTTCTAAATCAAGTCCATCAATTTCTATAGCGTTTATGGGTGAATCAAAAATCTGATCTTGTGAATTGTACAATAAAAGCTTATCCCTACCCTCATTTTTTTTCAAGATAATATATTGACAAATAGAATCACTAGGGAATATTTTTTCAATTATGCTATTTTTAAATTTCTTCAGAAATTTTATTTTCCTTCTTTCAAATTTCTCATCATATGTGCCAGTAAGGATACTACTAGTGATAGGTATTTCATGATTCCCAAGCACATAAACGAGATTTACTTTCTTTTTCACCTCTAGCAATAAGTTTAAGATTTCTTGAATTTTTTCAATTCCTAAAAACTTCTGCGGGACTGAAATACATAAATCAAGGAAATCACCTAGAATTATAAGAACTTGCAGTTCTTCTCCAAATTTATCATCGAGAACGTTATTTAAAAACTTTGTGAACAATTCCATGTTACTCTTTAACGCGCCTAGATGAATATCTGATACCGTTAAAATTTTGGGGTTTAATTCAACCATATCTTAAAGCTCTTATTCATAGTTAAAATCCACAAATCAATCAAGATCTTACAAATTATATATTTAAATTATTCTTTCAATCTAAAGTTATTTTCATAAATACCAACAGCATCTCTCCTCAAATCCTTGATGATCTTTATCCTTACTTTTAAATAATTAGATATCTGATTTTACTTTAATTAAATTTCTTAATGATCATTTTGAATGATAAAGAACTATTGGAGTTTTTAATTGCTGAGTCGGAGCACCCATTTTCGGGATGGGACTTTTCATATATAGGAGATAGAGTAGTCAATTCTCCTCTAAGCTGGAGTTATACAAGTTTATTATTACCACGAATAAGAAAAGCAGAATATCTCTTAGATATGGGGACTGGAGGAGGAGAATTCTTAGCTTCATTGGTACCCCTTCCAAGATTTACATGTGCTACAGAGAATTATGAACCAAACATGTCAATTGCTATGAATAACTTAAAATCATTAGGAGTGAAAATTTTCTACTGTCCTGATGATAAAAAACTGCCGTTTAATGATGAAGAATTTGATTTAATAATTAATCGACATGAGTATTACTCTCCTAAGGAAGTTAATCGAATCCTAAAAACGAATGGTCTATTTATAACCCAACAAGTGGGAGATCAAAATGATGCAAAACTTAGATTCATTCTAACAGGGGAAAACAAAACAGAAATCGATACTAAGTGGAATTTATCGTTTGCATCAAACGAATTAAGAGAAAATGGATTTGAAATAATAGATGGTAAAGAGGATCTTACTCTTACCAGAATTTTTGATGTGGGTGCCATCGTTTATTATCTTAAAGCCGTTCCTTGGGAATTACCGGGATTTTCTATAGATAAATATTACGTAAAACTTATTGAACTGCATCATCAAATTTCTAAGAACAAGTTTTTAGATTTGCCCCGAAATAATCATAGGTTTGTGATAATTTCAAAAAAAATTCTGAATTCATAAAGTTGTTTTCTTAATATTATATTAAATTACTCAGATAGTTTGTTATGTTAAGATTAAAAACATTAAGATACCCTAAATGTTATTTAGTAGAACATTGTGCAAGTTTCAGGTAAAGGTCTTAATGAAACGATATTGAAGTTACTAATGCATGATCTATTACTGCCCCAAATGATCTCACATATTGATCAATTTATATGATCAGAATTTACTACTAAAAATTTTTATTTTTCTCTACCCCAATTTTTTTTGTCGACTGGATCTAGTTGATCAGATCAATCCGTTGTTTTGGAACAACCAACATATTTAAATATAAGGAACAACAATTTAGATGTAACTACATCGATTTTATAAAAATCTTAAGTTCTAATTAAACTAAGTCTAAAAATTTAGTGGAGGAATAAAAAAATGGCAGCATTTGCATGGAGTCCATTACGGGCTCTTATGAAAAAGGCCGGAGCTGAAATAGTAAGTCGAGCAGCAGTTGATAAATTAATGGATTATTTAGAAGAATATGCTAAAAGCTTAACTGGTTGTGCGCTTGACATTGCTAAACACTCTGGGAGAAAGAAAGTAACTGCAGCTGACATGAAAATTGCTATTGGTTTAGTTTAAGCAATTTCATTAAGCTTGATTTATCCTTATTAATTCTTTTTTTTTTTAATCTTTTTTGAGAGAGAGAAATTCTAGTTCAGTTAGTAAGTTCTTCGAAGAAAGTTTATAAAATAATTTAACAAAAAATAAAAATTAAAGAAAATTTTCGTTATTATAGAAAACTGGTTTTTGTTGATTACATTCTAATATGAATTTGGTAAAGTATATTCTGAGAAGAAGTCTGGCTGCTTTACCAGTCTTATTTGGAATTCTTACCCTTAATTTTGTACTCTCAAGATTAATGCCCGGTGATCCAGTTTTAGGATATCTTTTTCAGCTGAATATTAGTGATCCAGAGACATTTTTGCAGCAATATGAATACATGAGAAGCAATCTTGGTCTTGATGATCCACTCCTTATACAGTATGGTCGTTATATCAAGGATATTATTACAGGAAATTGGGGTTTTTCTGCTTTCATTAATGAGGGGATGGATGTCTGGACCATGGTTATGCTTCGCTTACCTCGTACGATCGATATAGCCTTGTTTTCAATATTAATCGCAGGATATGTAGGAATTAAAACGGGAGTAATTTCTGCAGCTCACAGAAATAAAGCTAAAGACGTAATAGTTAGAACGTTCTCCATAGTAGGAGTTTCAATTCCTATTTTTTATATGGGAATGCTCCTTCAATATTTATTTGGTTTTCAGTTACGATGGTTTCCTGCCACTGGATATAAGAGTTATAGATATGGAGACCCCACATTTGTAACAGGATTCAGAATGATTGATGCTTTACTTTCGGGTGATTTTTATGTTATTGCAGACTATTTACATCACCTTTTCCTTCCAGTATTATGCTTATCGTTTGTCACTTTAGCTAGTATTTCAAGGCAAACTCGATCGTCAATGTTAGAGGTTTTGGACCAAGATTACATTAGAACAGCTAGAGCAAAGGGAACCATTGAAAAAGATGTTATTCGGACACATGCTTTAAAAAACGCTTTAATACCCACAACAACAGTTATGGGATTGAACCTTGCGGGATTATTAGCAGGTGCCGTTCTCGCAGAAATTACTTTTGGTATTAAAGGAATAGGTAAGTTGTTCATAGATTCAATATTGCAATCTGATTATTGGGTAGCAAACGCAATATTATTTATTGTGAGTGTGTTTTATTTACTTGTTAGTTTAATAATTGATATAGCTTACACTATTTTGGATCCAAGGATTATATATTAATACCTTCTCTTTACCACATAAAAAAGTGGAAAAAATGGTTATCCCAACCCTCACAGGGCCGTCCTCGCACGTCTCCTTTTTTCACGAGCGAATCATTCTTAAGTGGGATGTATTATATATTTATCTATTATTGAAGTCATCATTTCGATCGAAGGCCTATCCGTTTTGTCCTTGCCAATATATTTCCATATGATTATCCCTTGTTTGTCAATCAAAAACTTACTTGGTACTGCTTGTTTAATTTTATATTCTTTACCTCCTCCAGGAGCATACCAGTAAACTCCGTAGCTTTTAGCAATCACAGCACCACGATCAGAGATCATGTCAACATTAAACTTATTTTCCTCTTTAAATATTCTCAAAAGCCTTATACTATCACTGGCAATTGAGATAAGTTTTATCTTTCGTTTTTCAAATTCTGTTAAATTTGCGGTTAATAGAGTTAAATGTTTTTTACAATGACTTCACCAATTTCCCCTAAAAAAATCTATCAAAATGCCATTGTATTTTTTAAGAGTGTCAATCAAGTTGAATAGATTCCCATAAATATCCTTCGTGTTGATTTGAGGTGTCTTTGTATTTATGTCAATTCCTTTTGGTCTTGGTGGTTCTTCGTCATTCATAAATACTAAATTTGACTAAAAGGATTTAAACAATTTTATTATGAGTTAGAAGTAATCGAGGTTTAGAAAAAAAGTCGTATTATGCCCTTGATTCCTATTATTCTTCAAAAAGATTTTCTGTCATAACATTAAATGCTCTTTCAACATTTTTCCCTGTTTTTGAAGATAACTCAACAAAGGAACTAAGATTGTATTTTTTTGCGGCTAAGATTCCATCTTCTCGTGGAACTACTCGAAATTCATCTAAATCTACTTTTGAACCAATTAGCATAATTGGAATATCTCCCGCATTTTCTCTGACAATTTGAGTCCAATCGGGCAGGTGTTCAATACTACTTTCATTCGTAATATCATAAAGAAAGAATGCACCGTTTGCTCCTTTACAATACTGAGAAAGGAGAAATCTAAATCTTTCTTCCCCTCCAAAATCCCAAATTTGCAATTTTACTTTTTTTTCATTAAAAAGAGTAGTTTTTGAATAAAAGTCAACTCCAATAGTGAGTTTAAGATCTTCCATAAAGAACCCCGAAATGTATCTAAGCGTAAGTGATGTTTTACCAACTGACGCATCCCCCAGCATCATTAATTTGAATGTGTAATCGTAATCAGTCATTTTCATTGCTAGATAAAACGTTTTGGGAATTAAAATCCATTTTTATTGGAATATTGTTAAAATTCTAGATATCGATTTATGATATTAATAGACCTAATATTAATTAATATTTGTTTATTTTAAAGTTAATATTTTCTACTCTGGAAAAGTTAAATCAGCAATATTAGGATATTAAAGCAAGAGTGTGCCACTGATACGGGTATTAAGGAATACTTAAAAAAATAAAATATTAAGGTAAAAATGATGCCAATGATAAAGTAATATCCGAAAAAAGTAACGACCGTGTTTAAAGGTACTAAAAAGGGGGGAACATGATAAAAAGCAAAAAGGATGGATGATATTAAAATCAAGTATATCGCTTTTGTTCGATCTTGAAATTTCTTTATAAAAAAACCTCTAAAAAAAGCCTCCTCACAAGGACCAACAATAAGTATTTGTAGGATTATTATAATAATTAATTGAGTTAAATTCGGCTGCACAGGAGTTGTACTTATGACCCCCTCTTGACCTTGAACAATAAATTCAGTCCCAAATATATTCTCGATGATCAAATTCCTCACTAATATTATGATTAAATCTCCCGAAAAAAAGAGGAGGATCCCTAAACTTACACCTGCTACTATTTTTAAGGTAAAATCCCTGTTTTTTTCAAATCCCATATCACTAAGTATCATTTTAAAGTCTTTTTTCTCAATCTTACTTGAAAGGAATAAAGGAATTAAAATAAGTAAAATTTCCAGAGACATAAGACCAATAAGAATCCACGAATTTTGTCCTAATTGCACTGCCATTTTGAGGGAAAGCTCAATCTATTATAGTTTTAAAAATCAAAAAATTAAATATCTCATTCTTATTATTATTAACCCTAAATTTAAGATATTCTAATGACAGTAGGGGATAACTCAATAAGTTTTACTAATAACCCAAATGGAAATCCCACAATCCAAGGATTTACTCGAGAAGAAATTTTACTTAAAGATTTAAAATTGATTGCAAAGGAGTATATGGAGCTAGAAACATTAAAAAAATCCTTCTCTGAGTTAATATTGAGAAATTACAGTGAGCTTGATTTTTCAAGTTTCCTCAGCTTCCCTAAGTTTTTTATCAAAGAGAAATTTGTAAAGAAAGAAGTATCTGCCAGTAATTTAAGGGGGCTAAATGTCGTAAGCGTGGATGGGAGTTCAGTCACAAAAAAGTTTATGAACGCTGATTTTTCATTCTTAAAAGCAATAGCTGTCAAATATTATTTCAAAGAAAACTATATTGCCCGAATTAAATATTTTCCTGATTTAAATGGATTTAATAATTATGTTGTTCAAGGAAATCTTTTAAATCGTGATGAAAGAGCTGTAGATGTTACAACGTCAATTGATATGAAATATTTAGAGATTAATTTGCTCAATGCCATGATTGAGAGAGCCAATGATATAGACCTCATCATCATTGATGGATCCATAGTTATCATGCCAATAAATTTATTATTTTCTAAAGATCCCGCCATTTCTAAGAAATACGATATCTTACTAAAAGCCTACAAAACATTGTATTTCAATTGTCAAGAAAAAGGGATTGTTTTAATTGGATCTATAAAAGATACAAGGACCTCAGCACTCTCAAATCTATTATGTGAAGCAATTCAATTACTAAATTCAAATTATTCAATTCTGGACGATTTTCTTAAGATGAACTATAGGGATATTTTTGAGTATTTCTCTGATATTGATCTATTTAATCGGCTATTGGATAAATCAGAGAGAAGTTGTATTTTCAATTGTAAAAGAGAAATAGACAAAATAAGAGACACAGGGATTAAAAAAGAAATCCCCTATTATTTCCCTCTTGCTTTTTATGCTTTTTATTATAAAACCGCCAAATTTGACACACCTTGCAGAATAGAATTTTTTATGAATGAACAGCATGATATTAGAAAAGCCTCTGAGAAAGCAGATTTAATCTCTTCGCTACTTCTCCCAATTTCAAGTGTAAACGAGCAGTATGGTCTACCCATTCCTCAAATTGAGGCTCATAAAAGAGCTGTATTCAAACCAAGCGAGATTGATCTTTTACTCAACAATTTAACAAGAACCCTACATCTTAATGGAACTCCATTGTTAGAAAAAAGAAGAAACAGAAGACCTTTTTAATATTTTACATGTTTTAGTCTATTTAATACTATATCTTCAAAGAAGTAATGTTTTTTCTTCACGATTTCGCAATTATAGTCAAGATCTTGAATAGATTTTTCAAATTCGACTGAATCCGTTCTGCTTGAACTAATAATGTAAATACAGTGGTCCTCCTCTAAATTAAGAAACATTTTTGCATCTTCCAGAAACCGTAAAGATGTTTCAAATCCTTTTTTACCCCCATCCCAACTATAATCAATGTTCCATTTGTTTTCAACACTTTTCATTCGTTCTGATGAGGGTAAATATGGGGGATTAAAAATTATGATATTAATAGAAGATTTCAAATTATTCGGAAAGTTATTAAATAAATCTGAATGTAAAAAAGTGATTTCTTCATTGATGTTGTTTAAATCTTCATTGTTTTTAGCACATTTTATCGCTGCTTCCATAATATCGGATGCAATTATTCGGGGTTTAAAAGAGGGATTTTTGGATTTTAGGAGTTGAAGGAATATTGCGATTATACCTGTACCAGTTCCCATATCTAATATATTGTCTATATTCCTTAAGCTAATTCCATCAAAAGAAATTTCATCGATATTCTCTTTAAAATAGTCGATCAACAAAAATGAATCCTCTGAGGGAGAATACACTTTTTTATTTGGGCATTTTATTAAAGGATCTGGGAGAATACTTAATCTAATCACATCTATTTTATTATTTTTTAGAATAAAAGAGCCTAGATAATTCGATAAAGTCGTTGATTTGTAAATTAAATACTTTTTTATCTCTATAACTTGTATTCTGTAAAACAGAGTTAATTCTTTGTTTAGAATAGGGATAAGGATGATTTGCCTTAAAATACAAGGTTAATGCGTTAAGTAAGTTTTTGTTTTTATAGGGCATAATTCCTGCCACAAGCTCTAAAAAAAATTGAGAAGACATGGGATCTAATAAAAAATCATTTATGTTTTCTCTTGGAATTACCCTAATTAATGAGAGGTCAATCTTTGGTAAGGGATAGAAGCTTTGTCGAGTGATGGGGGATCTAGATTTTGGAATAAGAAAAGCATTTACACTAACACTTATCCTTGAAAAATCTTTATAATTTCCTGAAATAAAAATACGATCAGCAATGCTCCGCTCTATTGTCATTATTCCTTGAGGAGGTGCTTGATTAAAGAACATCTTCTCAAAAATAGGCCCTGTTATTGAATAGGGAATATTTGCTACTACTTTATTATGGTGAGGAATATCAATTTTTAAAATATCTTCATTTATTATTTCGATATTTTCATAAACTGAGAAAATATCTAAAAGATAACGACTAAGCGATGGATCAATTTCAACAGCATATACCTTCTTCGCTTTTTTAACTAATTCTTTTGTTAATGCTCCTAATCCTGGTCCGATTTCTAAAATGATAT
Source organism: Promethearchaeota archaeon (assembly GCA_016839845.1). The sequence goes on along the minus strand of JAEOTL010000206.1, from coordinate 22,949 downwards.
CTTCCTTTAATATCTCTGAAGTCGATATGATTTTTTGAAGGGTATTATTGTTTACTAAAAAATTTTGACCTAGTATCTTACTAGGTTTTAGGTTTAATTTTTTTAGAATTAGTTTTACATCATTAATGTTCATTATTTTTAATCATATTTTTGGGTTTTACTAAACAGGTAATACTTAACGTCTCTTGATAATTCTTTAATTATCCTTTGGGAGATGAGTTTTGAAGGATGTGAAATGCTTGTTCTGTCAGCAATATCTTGAAATGTTCCAAATTTTTGTCTTTCTCTTGCTTCCAAGATTTCCCACATGTGTTTTTGTCCGATTCCTGGTAGGAGTTTTAAAGCATGCATTCGAGGGGTTATTGAAGTCGAGTTATTAAAAAAATTAATGAATTCCTCTTCATATTTAAAAACTTCTTTTTCAAGAATGGGTTGAATCAGAGCTTTTGAAGTACTAGTTAAATCACCATAGTTTATTTTCTTAATAACATCTCTTAGTTTATCTTCCTGCATAAATTCCTCATAAGTTTTTTGTTCTTGAACCTGAACATCGGTGTTTTTATTGGCTTTTACTTCATAAAGTACAAAATCAGGAAAAGTAAGAACTTGAGCTATCGGGTTTTTTGCCCAACTTGGTCTATCTTCTTCAGGATGCCCATGGATTAATAGATCTAGAACTACCACTTCTCTAAATTTCTTTATAAACTGCTTCTTTGGTCTTTGACCCCCTCGATAACTTCTTTTCCTCGGGGGTCCTCTGTACCGATCTCTTCTTTCCATCGTTTCCAATAATCTTATTTTTAACCTTTAAGATGACCATTTCAAATTTATTTTTTTCATAAATTGCTAGTTGAGGTGAGGTAGTTCATTAGAATTTAAAACAATATATACTTATAAATTCTTCGATCTTAGAATTATAATTCAAGAAATTATATTTATGATAATGTAAATTAGGAGGATTCTAAATCCTCAATTTCTTCTATAATTACTTCTAATTGCTCATCAGTTAAAGTTTTACCTGCAAATGATTTCTCCAAAATTATCCGAAGTTCGGGAACTGATTTTGGAAATATGTTAACTACGTTTATAGCATAGAGTTCCTCGATGTTATATTTTTCAATTAAGAAGTTGATGATTTTCTTAGCAGGTTTTATATCAATTTTAGTGAATTTATTGACATAATTATAGGTTATTTCTTGTGAATGAGACATGCCTTCTTCTGTGTCAATTTCCTCTATTTTATCTTTTACAGTTTCCATGATCTCTTTAACTTCTGGTATAGATACTGTGCGTTCATCTATTTTTCGTCCAGACATAATTATCCCTATTTTAATGATATGATTATTTTATAGAAACTGGATTTAATCTAATATGTTCTCTACCAATTATTAAAGTTTTCATTGAATTCCCAAGTCTTACTTCTACTAAATAGCATCTTCCTCGTCGGCCAATTATAGTCCCTGTCCTTCCATGGAATCTGGAGTGGGGCATTCCGCGAAGATGTTGGGAGGGATCAGTAATGATATCTACTTTATCATTAATTTCATAATCTATAAGATATTTTTCTACCGATCCTAGACCTCTATCGCGCACATTTTTTCTGTGTTTATGACGCGTTTTAGTACGATATCCTCTATGCTTGACCAAAATATTACACCTTTAAGATTGGTATTGCGATAATATACTAATTGATTTGGTAGAAGTATGCATAATTCCTTATTTATTTTTGGATTTTGTATAGTGGAAATATGCGAGTATTTACTTCAATATGAAATATCGATTACATCTAATTCCTTACAAACTAATGGAACTTGAAAAACTTCTGAAAATGAAGGAGAAGTTCTTCCCTCATCCCCATTTATGAGTTCTTTAATATATGTCCCACCCTGGGTTTCAATTACAAATTCAAATAATTGAGGATTAACAAAAATTCCTTCGATTTTAAATACCAATTTACCTCTAATTTTATCAGCGCGACGATGTGAGACTCTATTGGGTGTTCTTTGATGGATTTCCTGGTTTTCAAATATTTTTTTCAATTCAACTATTTTTTCTTTAAAAGTTTCACGAGTTATTCGATTACTAGTTACCACTTTTGCTTTATAGATTTTCTTAGTTTTTTCCGCTTCAGCTTTTAATTTTATTACTTCCTTTTTATCGCTATAGCGCAAGTTATGAATACTGACTTTTTTCTTATTACTTTTATTGACTCTCTTTTCAATTTTGGTAAGATTTAATTTGCGGACTTTAGGATTTTTCAATTCAAGAATGAAGGGTCTTCCTCTACCTAACATCTTCACATCAATATCTTCCCTTCCAGCTCCATGGAATTTTGAACCATCAGCCAAGGATTCCTTAACGAATTCTGGACTCACCATTTCTTCCACACTTTCCAGATATTGCTTACCTGAATAATCACATAATTTACATCCCTTTCCCATACAATTTCTACAAAACCAATGAGTTTGAGGAATACTTCTAATGAATTTGTTATAGGTCCCAAATATGAAAAGAGATTTTGGGTTTAACTCGATGCTAAATGATTCAAAATCTAAGAAAAATATTATTAAAATATCGGGATTTTTGAATTCTGGAGGTTTTTCAAGAGTTTCTGTAAGATGTTTTCCAATCTCTCTATTGAAATGACTTTTAAAAGACTCTGCTTCTAGAATTTTGAATTTTGCCTTAAAGTCATCTTCCTGATTGGTAATTTGCGCCTCTAAAGATGTCCCTACTAAAAAGTTATTATATTCAATATTCTTAAGATTACTTTTAGCCGTTTCAACATATTTCTTAACATTAGAAAAAATTCCGTGGCACAGATAACAAGATTGCACTGATTCCTCTGAAATTGTTAATCCCTCATTTTGTAAGACCTTTTGAGCGGGCAAATATTGCGCTTTTTCTGCTAATATTTTAAGATTAGCTATTGATTCTTTTTGTCGTTTATTATTGAGAGATAAAAAAGACCAATGATTTTCCATTGTCAATGAAAGTAGTAGCGAGTTTCCTCTTTCATAATTAGTAGTGTAAGAGCCAAGAAGAGAAAACATCCGTCCAAGACAATGAATACAAATGTAGTATTTCTGGTATATTTGTAAAACCTTATCAAAAATCATTTTCATTTAATCTAGTATGCCTTTCTTTATGGATTTTACTTATAAAAGAATGGTGAATAAATAGAAAGATCATAAAAACACTATTTTCCTCACTAATTTCAAATTTTCAAATTTCAGTGTAATTAAAAAAAAAAAGAGTTTTTATTAATCTTTTTTTCCCAGTCGAAATCTAATGTAATATATCTTTTCGTATAGAAATAAGATACAAGTAAGATTAGTGAGACAATAGGACCGAAAATGATCAATCCTATTGAAAAAGAATATGGGACGGGAACGTAATGTCTTACAAGATCAGGCAAGGAAAGAACCGAACCAATAAAGAATGCTCCTAAAGCTTGAAAAATATTTAAAATTATTGAAGGAAATCCAGTATAGATTCCCGCTTTTAATTCACCAGTCGATTTTTCATCATCTTCGGCTACATCTGCATATATTACATATGGAAATAAGTACCAACCTCCCAAAATTGCACCTATTCCAATAATAAATATTATTCCTATAACTAAGTAGGATTGCATGGGTATTAATCCCAATAAGGAGACCGGGAGAAAAACAACGGCAAGAAGGAATATCAACAATAATATCTTTTTTTTCCCTCGGGTCTGCATCAATCTTCTCCAAAGATAAAGAAATATAAAGATTGTGATGAGTAGAGCAACTGAAGCAATGATATAATCATTAGTCCCCAAATTGAGAACGTCCTCTAAATATTTTAACATTGCTGAGGTTAACATAGACCATCCGAGACCAGATATACCCACCATAAGGACAATAAGCATAAAGTTTTTATTTTTTACGATGGTTTTCAGGGCATCAACTAGGTTTGATTTAATTTTATAATGCGGTTCAGTAGGCATTGTGAAGGCTACAATATAGAATAAAACTACTGTAAGTACCCCAAAAAATATAACAAGTATCAAAATAATAAGAGGTATTGGAGTATTGATATCAAACTTTAAGTCATCAATAAAGCTCGTTAAGATAAGTAATGAAAAAAGAGCCATGATCCCATTTCCTATATAATTAAAAGTATTTTGGAACTGTGAGACCTTAGGGCGTTCCTCAACGGGGAATTCTTCAGCCATCCATGCTTGATAGGGTGTAGTAACCGCGTAGCTTGCTCTAAAAACTATTTCCCATATTAACATCCAACGAAATAACAACGTTTTATCACTGAGGTCAAAAATCATTCCGGGAAGTAACAAGAAGATTATAGATATTCCTAACAGTGGTGCGAAAACAAGAATATAAGGTTTTCTTCGGCCCCAACGTGTATATTTGGCATCGCTTATCCACCCCAAAAAGAATTGCGAAAACGCGATTGTTAGATAACCCATTGAAATGGAAAATCCAGCTAAAAAAGGGTGCAATCCGTACCCACTGGTGTAGAGAGTGAGTAATGCCCATCCTTCTATTCCTAGCACAATGGAGGAGCCTAAACGGGGGGTACTGAAGAGTATTTTCCGTTTATTACTGGTACCTAATCTTTTTACATCATCAATATCACTCATAATATTCCACTCTTTTAGAGTATGTGAATTTATTTTTTAGAAAGAATCGTATATTAAATATAGATCTGTGAGTACTCTATTTAAAAGTATATTAATTTTGTAGCAGAATTTGAAATTAGAATCAAAGGAATTTGATGAAGGAAAAATTCCCACTAATTTCTATTCATCTTCATCAGTCCAACCAAGTTCCTTTAAAACAGAACCTAAAGCCTCAGATTCTTCTTCCAAAACGAATTCAGTATCATATTCGGTTGCAGATTCTTCAAAATCGAAATCTGGGGGGGCTAATTCTTCTAAGGAGGGTAATTCGTCTAATGGAGGAAGACTTTTCGAGGTTGGGATCTTTTCTTCTATTGGGGGTTGATCAATTGATACTTCCTCTCTAACAGGCCCAGCTTCTTCAGTAAGGATGTTTTCTTCAATCTCCATTGGAGTATAATCATCAAGTGGAATTGGAGGAACTTCATCATCGTAGACTTTAAATTCCTCTTTTGCCTTAGTGCTTGTTTGTGATGGGATCGTTTCGATTTCTTGTTTAGTTTCAGTATCAATTCCAAGTTCAATTGAGGAAGGGATTGAAACTATATTACCCTCATTTTCTACTTCTAAATCCTCAAAACCAGTACCTTCTTTTTCCCAATCATCTAGGAATCCAAGTAAATCATCTAAAGCAGCCTTATCTTGCTCCACAGAAGGCTTTTTTATTTTTTCAACCTCCTCTTCTTCTTCAATCTGTTGTTCTATTTTCTCTAGTTCTGAAGAATCTAATGAAAGCATCATTTCAGTTACCTCATCACCTGAGAGCAATTTATTTAATTTTCTAGCTACTTCTCTTAAATAGCCTAGATAATAACCTATTCGGTAAATAGCTCTTAATCCGCCAAATACAATAAATTCATCGTTAATTGCCATTAATATACTATAACCCGCTGCGTTATGTAAGACTATTTCAGTTAGAGCTCCATGATCCGTCGCCTGATTCAATCTTAACCCTAAATCAATTAAAGCAGTACTAGAAGCAGATGTTGCATCTGCGTCTAATTCTGAGGACACCGCGCTTGCTATCTTCATGCCTACTCTTGATAAAACTTGTAAATTTTCTAAGTCTGTTTTATTTTCTTCAGCTTTTAAAACATACATCATTTTTTGTCGAGTTTCATCATCAACGGTTGACAAATTTTACCCCTTCTAAGAATAATACCCTAAATATTAGATTTTTTCATGTAGGATTATGTATAAATAGAAAGACCATTTTAATATATTTTTCTTTTGTTTATTCTAAAAACTTAGTCAAATTCATTTGGGTTGTAGAATGCTCTTTCTTCTTTTCGAAAGAATAGTCCGACAATTCAGTTATGATTTCTTTTATTTTAATTACAATCATTTCTGGAGTTAATTCATTGGTATCGATTGAAAATATGTTTGTTTTCGATGAAAAGAATTGTTTATAAAAAGAGATGATGCTTAATAAATAATTTATATCATCCTCATTCCATTCTTTCCTAATTTTATCCAGTGACCCTCTCTGAATAATTCTTTTTAGAATTTCCTCTGGATCTGCAGTTAAATGAATAATATAATCTTCTCTCCATTTAATAGAATTATATGTATCTAAAATTAGGTTGTAATCTTTTTCCTTTAGGTTTAAACTCTTTGAATAAATTAAAACGCATAAGGGGGTTCTGTCTAAAATTAATATTCTTCCATTATACTGAATATCAAAATTGATGATATTTTGATTTCTTTTAATAAGTTGCTGAAGAAAATGGATTTCACTCCTAAATCCAATCTGTTTATTTGAAGATCCGAAGGGGAAAGGAGGTTTCTTAATATACCTTTCTGGAAAAAATTTAAATTTATTATCATCTTTGAAAATTTTCTTAAGTAGATAAAAAATTGTTGTCTTTCCAACACCATGGGCACCAGCGAGAGAGATGACAATATTATCCTTAGAACCTTTGTTTCTGTATAAGGATTTACTCAATCTTATTGCTCCGTTTTAATAGAATTTTACCGTAGAAATAATCAATTGATATTTAATAATAGTTCTAGAGATTATTGATTTTTCTTATTATTAAAATTTTATATTGAGGTAGTAATGTAAGATAGAAATTAGAGATAGATGAAGATAATTATGAAAATATAATAGATTTCACTTGCAATAATAGTACTGTAGATATTTCCAGAAGTCAGTTCAAAAATTATACCGAAAACAATAAATATTAAGAAATTCAATAGAAAAAAGGCAGGATTGGGAAAAAGGAATAACAATAAAACCGAATAAATTAACGCCACTATAGGAATTACAATAATAACGTTTCGAAATTTCTGTTTAAGGGCGTTATGCAAAACCCCTCTAAATACGATTTCAAAAGAGATATTAGCAAGACCCATAAGAAGAATGAATAAAAATGCCCATATAAACTCAGCATCCCTAATAATTTGGTTTTGTAAAGCTATCTCTGGAGCCACGTTAAAAAAATCTAATCCTATACTAGCTAAAGAGCTTAGAAGTGAACTATATAATAAATCGAGTAATAATAAACTAATCGCGCCTATTATTCCAATAAAAATCCCTGTTAGTAATTTCTTGGAATCTTTAGTAAAACCGAGTTTCTTGTAGCTATGCTTTTTAGAATAGATATAATATATTGGGTAAATACCAAAGAGGACTTCTGGAATTTGAGTTATTATAAAGTTTTGAATACTTGGTTCTACTGAACCCCCCGTTCCTTGGAAAGTTAGCAGAAAATAAATTAAGAAAAAGGCGATTATGAAGATATACATACAAGTACCTGCAACATTGATTCCTTCTCTAAAATTCCATGCATCTTTCTTTATGATAAATTTTTGTTCTGGTTCTAGTTTTTTGTTTGTGAATATTAATCCTGGTCTTTTCTGTATAAGAGCTTTTTTAGCTTCTGAAACTTTTTCTAATTTGGCGTTACAAACAGGGCATTGATCCAAAATTGTAGAAGTAATAATAGATCCGCAACCTGGACATTTTCGAGATATTTCAGCTTTTGTCACGGGTGTCGATTTAGGAAGTACAGATTTTTTAGCAGAAATCTTACCATTTTTAAGTTTAACCACTAGTTTGCCGCAACTTGGACAATAAGTTTCGCTCGTACCTACATCCTCCCCACAATAAACACAGTATTTAATTTTCTTATTATTTTCTGTAGACATCTTTATCCAAAAATCGAGAAATTTATTTTAACACTGATAAATATCTTGTTAAATATATCAACTAGGAATTAAATAATTTATGTTTATAATTCGTATTATTCATAAATTACAGATTCCAATTGAAAATGTTAAATTTAATGCAGATTGTACAGAAGGCGATAACAAATTGTTGAAAAAGATATTTAAAAAACGGATAAATGAAATTCATGAAAAATTTCGAGGCCAAACGATTCTGTTGAGTGATGATATGGCAAATTTCTTCGGTCAAGAGTCTTTGGGTGTATGGAAAATCCGTGGAAATGGAGTGTTATTACTAACTGAAGAAGATTTATTTTTTGGAATGTGGAAACCGCAAAAAGAATTGAAAATACCGGTTACTTCCATAAGCAAAATCTCAAATCCAAAAAAACATCTAAAGAAGTCTGTATTTAAACCTCTATTAAAAGTTAATTTTAAAAATTCGAATGGTCTTGAGGATTCTGCTGCTTGGTTTGTACGGGATTTAGATAAATGGAATGCTACTCTTAAGAAACTCACTTCTAAGGAGATATAAATTTATTTTCTAGAGTCATCTGGTTGTTCAAGAGTAGATTGGGTAATGGTTGATATTTCCATCAACAAAAGGCCATGATAATATGAAATACTGTTAAAATATCCCTCCCCTAATTCTGATTTATAGGCATATACTAATGCCATTTGAGCATTAAGAGCAGCCCTCATAAGCGATTCCAATCCTTTATAGATAAGATTTGGACTCCAAGTATCATGTTGAGGGTTAGCCCACCACACTGGACATGAATGTATACCTCGATCATAAAAAAATCTCGCGGTAGTGGAATAATTTTCAACCTGCCATCCCGTAGTTAAATCTAAACCCTCAATCAAATTCATCAGGTTGTTAACACTGTTCATTAATTTCCAATAATATTTGTGAATATTGTTTTTGGGATGTTTCCAAAGTGGATAAGGAATGCCCTTTTGAATTTCTTTAAATGAGGTACTCCAACTTGATTCTCGTGGAACAATATTATTAGGGCTAAGTGGAAAGTATTGATCCAATTCTGAAATAAATACAGTCTTAATTTCTTCATCGTTTTGGATAAGATCTATTACTCTTTTAAGGAAGGTTCTTTCATAATTTCTAATGTGATGGCCAAACGTCTCACCATCCATTGCTGTAATAATATATCTATTTAATTTGGTAAAGTTCTGAGGTTCTTGGATTTCATTGGGTTGGAAAATCTTTTTCATCGATTTTACAAATTGCTTCGCTTTAACATTTTTAAAAGAAATCCTATTGCTAAGTATATCATCTCTAAAGAATAACTGAAGTCCATTTGGGGAAGTATAAATTTTATCGTAAGGCCAGTCAATTGGACAAGCAATCCCACTCATTATAACCCATTTATATCCTAGTTCCTTTAATAGTTTAGCAACTCCTCCTGAGATTGCCATTTCTGGGGGAAAAAAGCCGCTTTTCTGCCAATGTTTGAACTCTCTTCTATTAATTTCCTCATTCATTAGAATTTGATGTTTTACTTCCTTTCGGGGAATAAGTGGAAGTATTGGATGAAATTTGGCTGTTCCGACAATTTCAACCTTTTTTTCAGACACTAACTTTTTTAATAAATCCATAGTGTCGGAAAGCCCGAATTCATAGAGCAGCTCAACTAAAACACCACTAATATTAAGAGAAAGTTTTAAATTGGTATACTCATCTAGCAATGAAAATAATGGTTTGTAACATTCCTTGTTAATTCTCTTTAAAATTTGAAGATCTTGGTCAGGTGGTTGGTAAATGTGGAATAGGGGTGCCCAATAGGTTTTTGCATCCATTTGATATCCTTACATTAAAATTAAATTTCTCAATTTTTATTTTTCAATTATTGTTTCCTTTATAGCTGTGCCAAAATGCGTTGCCCCAGGTCCAATATGGACTAAAATTATGTCTCCAATCCTAATATCAACAACAGATTTTGCCTTGCCATCTGCTCCGACTAAGCGAATTGTTTCGGCATTTTGACAAATACAGCTCATAGGAATTATTTTATCGTCTTTAGAGGCTTCCAACTCAAATCTCAACATTGGTCTTGTTTCAATTTTAACTCTACCTATTGAGATTATTCTCGCTTCACCTTCACTGGTAACTGCAAAAACCTTGTCTCCACCCTTTAATTCACTTAAGTACTTTGTGCGGTATATCTTTTCAGGGTCCTCATCAGGAACTATTACATAAGCAGACACATCTCCCGCATTAACCCTGAAAGGTCTTGATGCAACAAACTCAGTTTCGAATGTTTCAGAATGCACAAGACTAAATCCCGCTGCGGTTGATCCTACCAAGATTCCCTCTCCTATTTTAAGAATTGAGGTTGTATCTACACATACTCTTTCTGCTTCAGGTATTGTTTCAATAGAAATTACTTTTGCTTGAGTAAGATCAATTTTAAATAAGGAAAACATTAATTTTTTAAGTCTTATAATATCATTGGCACTATTCGGTGTGATTAGAACTCCGTCTACACCAATTTCCATAGTTCTTATCATTAATTCAGCCTCTTCAACGGAATCGACTTCTGAGATTAATTCTGTATTGTTTTTATGCATTTCTGCTATAAGGTTCTCAAACGGGATTATCTTCCAATCTGTCGCTTTTACTATAATAAAATCAACTTGACTATTCTTTGAGATATTAACTATTTCTTTCTCATCATCTTTTGAGCCTAAATTCTTATGAAATCCAATAGTACAGTCTGAAAATTTCTCATCTAAAAGTAATTCATCTAATTTCTTTTTACTACTGACAACAAGATAATTTGTTTTTATGTCGAGATCTTTCGTGTAGAGATGAAGTCGTTCAATTTTTTCAAACTCAGGATAAGTCAATTTTGAAATTAGAAAATTTAAGATATCTTTATTGAAAGCTTCTTGAACCAATTCTTTAAAATTATCTTGTTTAATTTCAAAATTTAAGATTATTTTTTTCATTGTATCAAATTCTCAGACTTTGGACTATAGAAGTTTTTTTTTATAGAAATTCATTTATTATTATGTATTAGTATATTATTAAATTTTTAAGTTAGTAAATTCATAATAGTCATAATATAGATAATTATAATAGGTAGTACTAAGTAGAGTCGAGATAAAATGGGTTTGAAAAAGAAGCTATTTCCGCGAAAAGGAAAAGAAAAAGATGATTTAGTATCAAAAGCCAAGGGGCATATTCATAGATTAAACCTAATAAACAAGAATTATAGTAGACGGGCTGAAATAAGTCGTAAAAATGCGAAGATAGCTTTAAAACGTGGTGAAAAAGATCGCGCAAAAAATTATCTTATTCAGTATAAATCCTATAATGCTAAAGTTGATAGATCAAATAATATTCGAGCTAAAATAGAACGTCAAATTCAAGCAATTGAAGAGGGGCAACTTATAAGTCAAACAGGGGATATTTTCAGTGGAATCCGAGATGAACTTGAATATATCGCAACTAAGGCATCCCCGGCTAAGGTTGCAGAAATTGCAGAAGATTCTGAAGCATATGTCGCAGAAATCGAAGAAGCAGCCGATATTTTAGCAGGGGATCCTGAAATTGATCTTGCCATTGATGTTACAGATGAATTAAATCAACTTGAAACAGAAATGCTACTTGATCAAGGAGGTACGATGCCCGAAGCACCTTCAGATGATTTACAATATATCCCTGAGTATGATGAAGAGTTCGAAGAAGAACTTGGTCTGAAATCAAAGGATAAATTGAATGAAGAAATCGAAAAACTGCGAAAAGAATTGGAAAGCTAAAGCTTAATTTTTTTTTAAATAATCATTACTTAGCTATTTTTTAATATTATTTATTGCTTGAACCATATTTTTTAATTTCCTCTTTGTTATCTCATAAGCAACAGCTTCCCCAAAAGAATCCTTCAGGGGAAGAAAACCACAATCAGGTTTTACTACTAAATTCTCCCTTCCAAAATGCTCTATTCCTTTTCTGATATAATTTTCAATATAAGTTGAGTCCTCAATGTAATCTGTAATTTCCCATCCTTCAACTTTTGTAAACTTAGATTTAACAGTTCCAAGAGCTAATAATTTTCCATTATCTACTAAGTTCTTTTTGTTGTAGATCTCAAAGTTTTCCTTATTGGTCTGAAATTCGTGATCTATAATACTAACTTCCGTCTGAAGCAGAATATCCCGTAATTTTGGGCTAACCCTTCCACAAACATGAATCGAAGATAAAGTTTTAATTTCTGATATTGATTTATTTAGAATACTTAATATAAAGTCTTCTGAGTGAAAAAGAGTTTTTTTCCCGATTAGTACACCCAATAAAGGTTCGTCCATAGAAATAATTTGTATGCCCCTCTTATTATAGGCTTTTCCTATTTTTTTCATGATAGTAGCTAATTTTTCCACTACCCAGTCTACCATTATACCCCTTGGCTCTGTAAAAATTCTTGGTTTAATACCTTTCGCAGCATCACCTTTCAATATTATTTCAGATGCTAGCGTGAATGGACCAGTAAGGCAGGCTTTTGCACCTTTTACTTGCTTTAACAGACCGGGTCTCTTTTTAAAGAAATTATTAATAAATTCTCCGTATTGTAAAGCCACTGGTGTTTTAGGGATTTTAAAATCACCAGAAAGATAAAAACGATTGTTTAGCTCTTCTAATTGAATAATAACATCTGATAGGGGGGAAAGAAATTGAGAAATCATGGAGATTAACTGTGGGTAACATGGATAATCTATACCGATTTGAATTAAATCACTAAAAACCTTTTCCATATTATCGTTAGTATTGGCTAAAGGCCAACTTCCAACAACTGTAGTGAAGAGATTATCCATATGTTCTAAATATCTTACTATAATTTAAAGTTAAACAACAAAAAATATGCTAAACTTGCATAAATTATGCTTTGAAAAGATTTTAAGTATAAAACCTTTTATTATCGAAATTTCTACTATTCTGTTTAATATTATTAAGTTCTTCTAAATTCTGTTGAAACTTTTGAATTTTTATATCAATAAGGTATATTTCCTTATTGAGATTTCGAAATGTTCTGAAGTAATCTGCTTCGGAAATTGATCCTTGGTCAAATTTGGCTTCCAATTTTTTTAGAGTTGCCTTAAGCCCATATTTTTCTTTTTGTAGTTCAAGCATTTTCTCATTTTTCTCCTTGTCTAATTTAAATAGTTTTTGCTTATACCCATAGGTGTGCTGACTTAATGCAGTGTTAGGATCAAACAAATCTGATAAATGATTTCTATTATATTCTTGATAGGAGAAAACTCCATTTTCAAAGTTGGGATTTAAGCGATCAGACGGATTCAAATTTCTTAATAACGCATCTTCTTCATTAGGGTCATGAAAATCATGAAAAATGGGATTTATTTTTTTAGGATTATAATTTTGGAATCTATTTTGATTGTAAAGATTCTGTGGGAAAAACTTACTTACACCTTGATGGGGACCTTGATATTGATTTATTGGGATAACGTTGTTGTTTAATACATGTGGGGATTGGAATTGATTTGAGGGATAATATTGAGGATTAGATCTAGAATTTTGCATCACATGTTGCTGAAATTCATTTTGAATATTATTAGGGTTTTGGTAAGGAATATTGGGGTAATGTCCTTGATGATATGCGTTTTGAAATTGATTTTGATGGATCTTCATTTCCCGATATGGTTCACCATAATTTCCGCTATTTTCAAAATTTTTATTATATTCACATTTTAAGCTGAAAAAAGAATTGATACTCTCCTCGATGAAATTGACTAATTCATTTAGATCGATATCAATCTTTTGAAGATTTGAAGCTGAAGTTACATCATGAACAGTAGATTCATCAAAAGTCCGTGCTAATAGAATATATTCTATAACTCTTGATACTGCATCATTAGGAAGTGTAAATTCGTATTTTCCATACTCGAATTCGATGTAGAGTTTTTTGAAAACTTTCCCTTTTTCTCTAATTCTAATTAGATCTCGAACAGGAGCCTTGAAGGTCAATGCTTTCTTCTTTTTCCTCATTCCATGTTCATGAACAAAGGACAAATCTAAGTTTGTGATGAATAAGATTCCCTTATCTTTCTTATATCGTTCTTCAGTATTTAATCCGTTAACCAATTTGGCCTGGATTGCGTATACTGGTTTTTCTTTCTCAGCTAAATTTAGAAAATTTTTGTACGTTGAAAAATACAAGCTAATTTTCTCAATGAATTTCAAATTATGCTTAAATGAATTTATCCCGTCCTTAAATGTTTTAACATTATTTAATACAAATTCATTAATTGCATTATATCCTCTAAGTAAATTATCAAAAATTCCTTCAATAACTGTTATATTTGAATTCGGTTGAGCATATATATCAAAGAAATATTCTTTGTATAACTCCATTTGATGAAATTGGGCATTTACTTTATCAAATAAAGTATGATGAACATAAACATATAGTTTAAAAAGAGATAATAAATCAGATTCCATTTTAGGAAAGTGAAAGCACCTAATAGGAGGATCTCTGGCTGATTTTATTTTTTGACGAAGGTTAAATAGGGAATCAAGAGCCTCCCTCAAGGGAAAAACAAACGAGCGAAAATTTTTAATTAATTCTAAAAATTCTTTTTCTAATTCTTCTTTTTTTTCATAGATATTTAAGATTTTATGAGAACCACATTTTGGACATGATTTTAGATGTTGTGTAGTCTTAATTATATTCTCCTGTCCACAATCCCCGCATACTTTTTTCTTTTCAGAAGTAGAATTTTCAATATTTTGGGAGTTACAGTCTTGGCAGGTATGAAAATCAACTTTTTTTTCGTGTAAACAGTCAGAACAACAATTAGTACCACATTCTTCACAATAATAAGCTAATTTCACATATCTCTGACAAAATCGGCAAATTTGATCTGACATTGCTAAGTTTTAAACCCAACCTAATAAATTTAAAATTCTTTCCAAATCGCTTTATCAATAGTAGTAGATTGAGGTTACTACTAAAATAAGTATATCATCTATGTATCATGTATTATCTGGATATAATCTTAAAAAAATTGGGACTAAAAGACCTACTGATAATCTTGAATTGCACTTCAAGATATAAGAGAAGTAAGAAATATTTGAAGTTTAATATTTCATTTATGCATATGGATTCGCAAAAACATCATGCCAAGGTAATCTAAAGCTAAAAACTATGAATTCCATAACCATGATTATTATTATAATCATTATAAATATTTTAAATCGCTTACTAAACTGAACTTTGTAAAACTCTTTCTCAAGAATATTTATGGATAATCCCGATAAGTAAGTGATAATAATTGCGTATATTATCTCAATCACAAAATGACGTTCACCATAAAACATCGCACCTATCAAGAAGAGGACAAGTGTAAAAAAAGGAATTAATACAGCAGAGAATAAATGAGAATAAATGAAATTACTCTTGTTAGTAATCTTCTTTCTAAATAAAGTTAGTTCTAGCGACATTAAGATGATGTATGCTAAAAATGCAATTTTCATATGTTGATATACACTCTCATCTATTGCACTGAAGAGAGATACAATAGTGTTGGGAATCCATTTAAACATATAGTGCAACAAAAGGAAAACTGCTAAATAAATTGCACTTTTAATAAAGATATAATTCTTATTCTCAAAAAACATTAATATTTCCCCTAATTTCAATTAAAACTCGAATGTCCTAGTACTTTAAAAGGTAAAAAAACAGTATGTTTCATTTAATTATTTGTACTTTCGTTCCTAATGCTTGTCCTGGAACGCCAGCTTTTTTAAAATGCGCCCTAACAGCACCGTTATTTCCATGGGCACGTGTTATTATGCCTTTTAATTCCTTTCCAGTTGAACTCTTCCAGACAACAATCCTTCCAATTAGATTATTTGCGGCCTTTCTTGTCTGAATACCTGGAAAGACAAGGATACAATGTTTCTGATGGATAGTGTGACGTCCTCGTTTATAGTTTGAAATTGCGCCTTCCATACCCAAAACTTCTAATTTACTTAATGGCATTGTCAGAATCCCTAACAGAAGACTATTTTAATAAATACTATAAGAAGAAATACTCTTAAACTATTAAGTTTTATCAAAATTAGGTTTTTATTTTAAATTATTTCTTGTATAAATTAATGAAAGTCGCGTTTAGTGAAATTATAATCACTCCAAAGAATTATATTGGTGTCTCTATGGCGGGGTATACCAGAAAGGATGCATGTAAGGGAAAGTTAGATAACATTTATGCACATGGAGTTTTGATTGAGGAAAGCGACAACAGGAATGAAAAAAGATATTTACTCCTTTTATCATTAGATACACTAAAATTACCCTTAAGTTTAGTTGAGTACATTAAGCAAAAAATAGTCTATAATATACCTTTCCTAAATGAAGATTTTATTATTATTCATGCGACACACACTCATTCTTCTCCAGATTTAACGGGAGAGTTTTATTATCCTGGAGGATCTATCAAATTTTTACGTGGTGTTCTTTTTGGTGTTAATAGAAGCGATAAGTATATAGTATGGTTTACTCAACAGATTGTAAAAATGATAAGGGATATGTTTTCAAATTTACATTATTGTTTGATATCTTGGACTAAAGAACGATTTAATCCCAATCTTGTGATCAATAGGCGACACCCCTCCGAAAAGATTCTTCCTGAATTAGGGATTATTGCTTTTCGGTCTAAAGACTCTCGGGAGTTAATCGGAATTCTTATTAATTATGCGTGTCATCCTACTTCTTTATCTCATCTCAACAATAAATTATCTGCTGATTATCCTGGGCGCATATTATTCAGAATTAAAGAATTAACTCAAGGTAAAATAAAAGGTATTTATTTCAATGGGCCATCCGGGAATTATAATCCCATTACAACTTGTGGTACAAACTATGAAGTATTAGAGAGAAGCAAATCATTAGTCTATAATCAACAAGGTAATTATGGACATTCAAAAAAGATAGGGTATACATTAGCGGAAAAAGCCTTAAAATTGGTCGATTCTATCCCAATTGAGGAATATCTTGAAATCTGCACTATATCTTCCCATTCAAGATATTTTTGGATCCCACTCAGAGATTTTAGATACTATTCTAAAAATTGGGTCGCAAATAAAATAAGATTTGTTTTAAAGAAATTTTTTCTATTACCACTTTCTAAGCTAATAAAAACCAATTTCACTAAATTTGTTATGAAATATAAGAAATTAAATTTAGTAGCAGAGTCTAATGTTCAAGTGGTACAATTCAAATTAAGTAACCCTTCCAGAAGTGAATCAAGGAATTTTGATATGATTCTTGTTCCAGGTGAACTTTATGGAGAATTTGGAAGAGATCTGCTGAGTAAATCCCCATCGGGATCAAATAACTCATTTATATTTCAGAACATAAATGATTGGATTGGATATTTATTTCCGGTAAAAGATTACATTGAACAAGGTGGTTGGGAATCCTTTGCTGGTTTTAGCCCTGTTTGTGGGCTCTATATCATAAATCATTTGTTTAAAATTTTTAAAAAATTAAATTAAAAAAGATTTGATTATTTGATCACTTCTTCTGATTTTTCCCATGCTTTATAGTTGAGGATCTTTACCCCCTCAGCCAATTCCTTATTGGATAACTGTCTGTCTTTACTTAATAAGTTCTCTACATCAAAGATTAAATCATTCTCTATTTCCCTTAATTTTTTTATATATTGTTGAGTTGGTAATTTTACGGGTAATTTTTTATGAGATCGTGTGAATTTTTTATGATGAGACCAGAACCAGTCAGGACTTATTTCAGTATAAGGATTAGAGTTATCAGCGGAAAATCTAAAATCTACTGCGGGAAAGACATAGGGTTTAAATATATTTAAACAAGGCATCGTTCCCCCAGTAAACCAATGTATAAACTTATACTCCCCTTTTTGAAGGTGAGACACTTGAGAACCTACAGACTGATTAGAATAATGCATGCAAATTCCAATATTATGTTCTCTGAGAAACTCCATCATTGCTGCAGGAGTGATATCCCCTTGATTTTCCTTAAGTTGCTTCATGGTACAACCATCTCTAGTTTGTGACGGAAACTTATCTGGAATTTGTGGATGAGAAAATATTAAAGCAAAATCAAACTCAGCATCATCCTTACAATAACCTTTCTCAATCGCATGTTGGATTATTCCTTTTCTTCTCATATCACCTTTACCCCTTATTGAGAGGTTATTGGATATAGATCTTACATCTTTTACAGTTTCGACGACCCACCACTTATCTGCGGTCTCCAACACAAAACCCTCTTTTGAATCCGCTATTATAAATGAATTATGATAAAGATAACCGATTCCTTCAAATGAACAATCTCCCCCTTGCCCATGGGTTTCTAACAATTCAATAATTATATCTAAAGCTTCTCTTGCCGTTTTAGCTCGTTCAACTCCTAATCGAAGTAAATCCATGCCTAATAAACCAGTTTCCTGGATTTCCTCCTTAGTATGAACAGCTTCATTGCCTATAACTACCCCAAATTCGTTCGCAGCCATTTCAGCACCATACATCCAGAAAGGTTTTGACAAGATTACACTATGTGTCTCAGATACTTGAGGTATTGTAATATAAGTGCAATTTACATCTTCTTTTATTGAATGTTTGCTTGAGGGCATGAATGTAATCAACTGAGCCTCATTGTTTGCTCGATCACTATTTTTGCCAAAGATTACAGAATTATCTTTCGTAGAATTACCTAATGCTACAAGAGTATCACACATATATTTTCCTCATAAATTTTAATTACTTTGGTATTCCTTGATCTCAAATAACGGCTATTGCATCGATTTCAACTAATGCATTTGGGAGTGGGCTTACTGCTTCAATTGTAGATCTTGTAGGATATTTCTCTGTAATCCTGTTTTTCTCGAAAAAATCTTTATATGCATTATTCATTTCTTTGAAATCTGACATATTTTTTAAATAAACGGTAATTTTCACTATATCAGAAACAGTAGCTCCAGCAGCTTCTATAATTTTTTTAATCTTTTCTAAAGCTGTGATAGTTTGTTCTTTTATTCCACTTGCTCCAGGTTCCATAACCTGACCTGAAACAAATATTAAATTCCCTACTTTTAAACCAAGACTATAGGGTCCGGCTTTTGCAGCCCCTATATCAATTACTTCTTTTTCTGTCATATTTAATGTACCTTTAACTTTATTTTATAAGGATTTTACAATAGAAAAAATTTGAATCCTTTAAATCTTTTTTATATCCCTCAGAATATTTAGTTTGTGCTATTTCCAATAAGAATAAATAAAAGATTGATTATGTTTTAATAAAAGTCTATTTTAAATTCATTTGATTACATCCTTTGAAATCTAATTTCAAACTGTTGGTATCGGTAGCATTTAAATGAGATATGAGCAATTGTGAGTAAAGAAAAGATAAAAGTATGGATATTTACATTCGAATATGCGGGAATCATAAAAGTTGGGGGTCTTGGGGAGGTTCCCGCCAATCAAGCTAAGCATCTTTCCGATAAATTTGATATCACTGTTTTTATTCCTGCTCACGGTCAAATCAATAAACTTAAAAATAAATATCATTTAGAAAAACTCTCTATTAAATGTCAAGGGCAAAATTCTTCTTCAGATTCTGGAAGAAAAGAATTAGAGAACAATTATAAAATTGCATTCTATAGAACTAAGATTGATAAGATAAATCTTATCTTAATTGCGGGAGATAATTCACACGCTATTAATTTTTTAGACGATCCTGCTGTTTATAATCCTGATACTCTAAGAGAGAAAATTTGCCTTTTTTCAATAGGGATACACTGCTATTTAGATCACCTAATCAAAGATCAAAAGAATAATCTACCTGATATTGTACATTTACATGATTATCATTCTGTTATACCATACATTGGGATAAAACAAGTACTAAATAGAATTAATATTAATGTATATTCTATAATTACAATTCACCTGCTAACTTGGCCTAGATATGATATTGAGTACTACTACGATTGTAAGATTGATAAATCCCCCATAGAAGTACTTTTAAAGGAAGGTAAAAAATACTTAACTTTACAAGAAATTTTCATGATGACTAAAGGTTCTGAATCTGACAGAGACGTTCATCGTCCTCCTACTGTTGAACAGATTGGAGCACTTGTTTGCGATATAGTAACTACAGTTAGTCAAGCCTACCTCATTTCTGATGTAATACCAAATTGCGGAAAAGATTTAATAAGTTTTAAATCTGATTTTGTTTATGACGGATGTGATTGGGATTATGATGAGATTTATCAGCAAGTTATCTTAAAACATGGAGATGAGTTGCGAAAAGTTCTTAAGATTCCAGATGATAGGATTAGTTTTTCTAATTTAAAGAATTTTCTATTAACTTATAAAATTGCTAATTTAGGGAGGAGCCCACTAATCCGTTCTAAAAAAGTTTCCGAAGTTATCTCGAACCTTTCAGATGGTGATCTATATAGGAAAGATGGGAAGATAAAAGCGTTTGAGAATAGTGGTCCATTAGTTATAACAAGTGGAAGACTGTCTAGCCAGAAAGGATTTGACACCATTTTCGAGGCTATCCCCAAGGTTATTAAAGTTATTCCAGAGGCTAAGTTTTTGTGCTTAATCACCCCAACTGATTATAGTCTTAAGGAGATTAAAACTTATTCCCAAATTGTGAAACAGTATCCAAAAAACCTCAGAATTATCTTTGGGGTTGTGGAGGATATCTATTATCTAGCTCATTTATCCGCGGACGTTTACTGTGCATTATCTCGATGGGAACCTTTTGGTATTAATGCCCTAGAAGCGATGGCTTCAAAAATTCCTATTATTGCAACTCACGTAGGAGGCTTTCAGGAAACTGTAATAGATGTAAGAAACTTTTGGGAAATTGGGACGGGGATTCTGATAGAGAAGGATAATCCTTCTCAGTTTGCAGATGCTCTGATCTCGTTTTTTTTACTTGCACTTATTTCTAAACGTGTAGAAGTAGTAAGTACAATTTATGAAACTGATACCCTAAAAATGGTAAATCAAATCCCGGATGAAACTCTTAAATCTCTTGCTTTATTAGATCCAGATTTTTATCTTACGATAAAACAAAACTGTTATAAACGAGTAGAAAATAATTTTAGATGGAAAAAAGTTTCAGAAAAGTTAGCGAATCTTTACTCTAAAATGGCAGAATTAAATTCAAATTTGGGTCAAGAATCTTAACAATGAACTTGATTTAAACTGAGGAAATCACTACTTGGCTTTCCAAAAAGGAGTTAAGTTTCTAATCAACGCTTCTGATTTATCAGGAATAATTTCTAATTCTTCTCTTACCCATTCAGAGATCCATTTATATTTGGTTTTAAATCGACTATCCATGAAAATAATCGCTCCTTTATCAGATATCTTTCGAATTGGACGCCCTGAAGCTTGATTAGCTCTCTGAATAGCAGGATAAAGATATGCAAAATTCCACCCTTGGTTACTAAAAACTTTGTCGTAATACTGAATTTTAGCCTCAACCCGTGGAGTAGGTAAATGGTACGGAAATCCTGCAATGATTACAGAATTCATATAATCTCCGGGATAATCTTCACCTTCAGAGTTTCTCCCACCGCATACCCCAAGTAAGACAGCACCCCCATTTGATGACAATGATTTGAAATCATCAACCATGAGATTATTTTCAGATGCTGACAATCCTGGCTCTTCTATAAATAGTTTTTTCCCGCTCTTTTTTACAGCCTCAACAATACCATAAGTACAGAGCCCTTTCACAATTTGGTAGGAAGCACAAAATATTCCTATATTGGCGGGTGTACATACTAATACCTCATATATTTTATCTATCATTTTTTTGAACATTACAGGTGTTCTGTTAGCACGTTTAGTATCAACACCCTCAACTATTACTGCTTTTATGTTTTTTTTCTGAAAAGGTGTGTGGGTAATTATCCCTTTATAAGTTTTGCCACACTCATTTAATCCCATTAGATTATTATACACAAACGGATTTACTGTTCCTGAAAGACTTAATGAAGAATATGCTTTTTTAAGAATAGGGATAACGATCTCTCTTGGATCTAATGCCACAATCTCAAGGGAAACAGATCTTTTTCCCTTATTCTCCTTGAGACTAAAACAGAAAAAATAATTTTCTAAAGTATAGCATCGTAACCACTTCAACCAAAACTCTGCAAATGATCCTAAAAAATCTCGTGAAACTTCACCATTTGCCACCTTTTCTTGGTGGATAGAAACACTAAAATCATGAATTTCCTCAATAAGTACCTCAAATGTATTCAAATCCTTTATGCCTAATTCCCTTAATAAACGATTAAGATATGTATCGGGTTGGATTTTTTCATCCCCCAGTTTCAATGCTTCTTTGTGCTCCGTCATCTCATCCATTAATATTCTTACAAAATTCTGCATTAACATTGGTGATCGATACATCTCAAGGTCCTTCAAACAAAGTCTTAATGCATATGGTGTTAATCTTTCAGAGTTTACATCTGTCGCAACATCTATAATATTGTGACACTCATCGAGAATCAAAATACAATCTTGAAGTTCTTGATCAATTAACGTTAAAAATAAATTTTGAATATAGGGGTTGAATAACCATTGATAATTACAAATAATAATATTCATTTCCTTTAACAGAAATTTACTAAGAAAATATGGACATAATCTCTCGTTAGTACAAAAATCGATTAGCTGCTCAGCATCAATAGGTTTATTAAATATCTCAGGAGCTAATAATGTAGGATTTTCGACTTTATCCTTTTTTTTTAATAGATTTACAAAGTGAATACAATTTTTATTTTGACGTAAATCATTACAGATTGACATTGACTCTTTAGGATTTAGCTTCAAGTTCAGAAGTGTTTTATTCAAACACATTTCATTTCGTCCCCTTATTGATAAAGCTTTCAGTTTTAATGGTTGATTATCATCCTTCATTTTTTGTGAGATTTTAATTAATTCCTTGATAATTCTCCTGTTTTGTGAATGTGTTCTACACATATAAATGATCTTTAGATTTTTCTCATATACTAAGGGAAGTAGTCCACTTAAAGCAATTATTGTTTTTCCTGTCCCGTTCGGGGC
>JAEOTL010000026.1 GCA_016839845.1 Promethearchaeota archaeon | reverse complement strand
GCGATAATCCCATTGATCCAAGCACCCTTAATACAGGAGGTTTTGATTTTTATGTGATAAGGGTCGTTGGGGATAATGATAGGATGACATGGGCAGGACCGATTTGGGTGGAATATTAAAAATCATCCATTCTTTTTTTTTTAGGAAATTAATATTTTTTATATCTTTACCAAGCAAAGTGTCCAATTAAAGCATTAGTAGGGCACGAGTCTTGGCAAGCTAAGCATTGAATGCATTCAATTATGTCTTCGGCAACAACTTTTCCGTTTACCAGTCTATAGACCTCAGCAGGACAATTACTAACACATCTCGCTGCTCCCATACACCGATCTAAATCAATTTCTACCCACTTATCGCCATCTTCCCATCTTTTTACATTTACCATAATCTTAATCCATTTTCTTATGATTCTAATATAATTAGAATGGTTTGATCTCACATTAAAGATTTGTGGAAATAAAAATAAAATAAAAAAGAAATAAATTTAATATGATAATTAAGGATTAAGCACTTTCAGCGTCAGCAGTTATGCTACCTGTTGATGTATCTAACGAAAATGTATATCTATAAGTCGCATTTCCATAGTTTAAGGAAGAATAAATGCTCCCTAGGCCGGTTTCTATCATTCCAGAACCTGTATAAGTAATCGATCCAGTACCAGTTGAACCAACGAATCGAACACCCGTGTCGACTAAACTATCTCTATATATTACATCTATGCTTCCTGTAGATGTATCCCAAATTCCAGTTACATTCGCACCCATAGAAACATATTGGTATAATTCCACATCAATGCTACCTGTAGATGTGTCAAGGTTTAGATCAATGTCTTCTGCGTATATCATATTATAACTCTTAAAGTTCACACTACCCGTGGAAACTGTTCCAATTAAATCATTGCCCATAATACAATTGGTATAATTTAATGTTAATGAACCTGTGGATGTTGTAGCCTGAAATCCGCTGGAAAAATTTGTTTTAGTTGCATAAGATTCTATACTCCCCGTGCTAGTTTCGAGTCTTACACTCCCGGTAAACTTGTTGTCGCCTAATGATTTAAATTTAACTGAACCTGTGCTTGAAGTTAATGATAATCCTTCTAATGTTGCACCATCTGAAACTTCCATTTCAATGGATCCGGTTGACGCTAAAGCTGTAATATCGTATACTATGTCTGTTCTTAAGGTTACTGTTACAGATATATTATAGGATTTGAACCAGTGTGAAGGGTCAAACCAAAGATCTGGTAGTGTTAGGAGATTAAATGTAGCGGTTGTATCATCCCACCATTCTGTACTTGGGTCGAAAAAATCCTGAATTGACTTTCCCTCAATAAATAAACCCGAAATTCCGATAAAAACATCGATTTGTGCATAAGAGGCAGTTGGAGTAGTGTTGTACTGAAAAAGAATCGATCCAATGTCTACATTAATAGTTACATCTTCTATTGGGTCAGGTGAAATTGGTTCGTATGAAAAATTGAATGAATCTTCGATACTCCCCATCGTTGCGAAACCATAAGCAAAGAATCCTACACCCCCACCAACAACAAGAATGGCAACAATAAGTAAAGCTTTATGATAATTTCTCATTTTTTTCACAATAGTATTTTATTTTTTAATTGCTTAAGAATGAATGATTTTGGATTATATTTAAATGAAATTTAGACTGATTTTTATGAGTATAAATAGACATAAAAACTTTAATATGAATTTCTATAAAGTACTCATCTTGAAATAAAGACCTACTTTCTTCTTGAATTTATCAAAAAATGAAAGATTTCCATCCCAAAATTGCATTTTATCAGTAGGATAAGCTTGCTCTAATATTCCACTTATAACTTTACATAAATTCAATACTACTTTTTCTTTTATATCCGGATTTGTCTTATAAAATATAATTAGGTCGTTTTGAAGGCATTGACCATACCTAATAGTGTCATTTTCAAACTTCATAATATTCTTTTTCTTCTGCGAAGATTTTTGAAGGTTTGATATTATTAAATCCCTTATTTCGTTGAGCTTATCTTGATTCAAAGAAACATCTCTGTAGTTATAAACCCCCTTTACATTAGGATCTCCATAGAAATTCACTATTGCGTCTCCTTTCTTCGAGAAAATCCAGAATTCATCTAAAATCTCAGACATAATAATAAAAATATTTGTTATTTTTATTTTGATTCTTTCAATATTATATTGTAGGTTTTATATACTAATCTAATAATAATAAAAACAAATACCCCCCCAAATAGGTAAACAAGAGCAGTCATATATTCCAATAGCTCAGTTAAACCATAGAATTGAAATATTATATTGAAGATATATCCAAATAGAAAAATGACAATTAAAAATTGCCTAAACAACCATTTTTTAGAAACGCTACCCTTAGGAAATAAACCTTTGATTTTTCTTATTAACACTAAGCTATAAAGAAAGAAGAATATTCCTCCAATTGACGCAACCATATTTAAGTAAAAAATCGTATCGTAAGCCATTAAAACCACATTTAGGAATTTTAAGTTATTCTATTCTTGATAATTACTTAGGAAAACGAAAAATTTTAAGAATTTTGATTATATCTTAAAACCTTTTTTATGATTATATTTATATTCCTAATCTATCAGTAAAAAACTAATAAGATGAGGTGTATATATAATTATGGAAATAGGCATCATTCCACTTCGCATTTGAATGAACATTCAAAACGGTGCATCTATACCAAAAAATTCTAGAGCATTTTCAACTGTTATTCTACTTACTTCTTGTTGAGAGGTATTGTGAGAATATGCTATTGCTGCAATTGAGTATTTTACGTTTAAAGGTACATTTAAAGGGCCTCTTAGATAAGGATGCTGGTAGTAACTATCTGTTTCAGTTACCAAGGCAGTTAATGGAGAATGTTTTGTAACTCTACGCCATTTGTTAACTCCATAAGCAGAGCTTGGAACTGATAATGTGAATCCTTGTTTAGGTAATATCATTCCATACTCGTCCGGACCAGAAAAACAATGCCACATAACTTTTTTGGGATTTATATGAAATTCGCCGATTAGGTTAAGAATTTCTTTTGTCGCTCCATCCTTTTTATTATAGCGATGTTTAGGGTTATTTCGATCGAACTCGTGTTCGGCAGCGTTTCTGACGTGTAAAACATAGGGTTTATTAAATTCCGTGGTAATTTCAAATATTTTCTTTAGTTCTATAACTTGTTTTTCTCTCTTTTCGAGAGTTTTCGCGTGATGAAAGTCTAAACCAACTTCTCCAATTGCTAAATAACTATCTTGATTTTTTTTTATGAAATCGACCCATTTTTTCCATTCTCGATCGTATTGAGCTTCGGGGGTATAAGTGACCGTTTGTGGTGCCCAACCGCATGTTAATCCAATCTTTTCTTTATTTTTAACAAATCCTAAAATTAATTTGAGAGTACGATTATCAATCGAGCTAGTAACTAAATAGACACCTCCATTATCCAAAAAATCTCGATATTGCTGGTCATCAGAAGGTAATTTATCGTTCTTTTTTGGTCGAGGAAACGGTAGATGGCAATGAACATCTATTATTTTAAGGTTTTCCTCTGGTTCTGGAACATTGATTTTCTTTGGCATGTTTTCTGAACTATTAAATATGG
>JAEOTL010000205.1 GCA_016839845.1 Promethearchaeota archaeon | reverse complement strand
GCTCAACCAGATAAATATACAGAAACGGGACAGGGTATGGCATCAACATTATTAATGACATATGAAGATGATGATACTGTTCATGAAGGATATACTCTGGTTGATAGGGGAACGTGGCTATCATTTAATGATACATATACTTCTTTAGTTATTTTAGCTGAATCTGTTATTGGTGAAGATAAATTACTTAATCCTTACGGAGCAATACCAGTAAACCCTATCTTACACCCACATGTAAAATATCTAGCAGCTAGTAGATTTGTAGGATTTTTAACATCTCAATACGGTCAACATCTAATCAATTCATACAAAAAAAATAATGCTGTCTTGTTCCATGGTAGCTTTGGATTATGTGATAATAATTATAGCTGTGTAACTACAGATAATGAATTTGCATACTGGACACCATTCCAAGCAGAATTCGCAGGATTAACAATTTAATAATTTTTTTTTCTTTTTCAATATACAATTATATTATGGCAAATGAAATTTTTGAGGGAATATTAGAGGCTTTTCGGTTAATATTCACTTTTGATGCTGAAGTATGGGGTGTTATAGCAGTTTCATTTCGTGTTTCTCTAACTTCAACATTTCTAGCAGCATTAGTCGCTTTGCCAATTGGTTCTTATATTGGTTTGAGGAAATTCAGAGGGAAAAAAGAGTTAACCAATTTAATAAATACATTCATGGGTTTTCCTCCTGTTGTTATGGGCTTGATTGTATACTTATTACTCTCTCGAAATGGGATTTTTGGTTCCTTGGGATTACTTTACTCTACTACAGCAATGATAATTGCCCAATTTCTTTTAGCAGTACCTATTATTATTGGAACATCGAAAGCAGCAATAGAAAGCGTCGATCCTGTCTTAAAAGAAACGATTCTTTCTTTAGGGGCAAATCAACGTCAATTATGGTGGGAATTAATAAAGCATTCTAGGATGTCGATAATCGCAGGTTATCTTGTAGCATTTGGTCAAGCAATCTCAGAAGTGGGGGCAGTTATGATAGTCGGGGGAAATATTCGATGGGAAACGAGAACATTCACAACTTCAATTGTATTACAGACACGTCAAGGACAATTCGGTATGGCTATTGCTTTAGGTGTAATTTTAATTTTAGTTGCTTTTATAGTAAACTATGGATTAACGCGAATTCAAACAAAAGCAGGAGATTGAAATGGTATTACTTGAAATAAGTAATCTGGAAAAAGAATTTTACAAATCAGATAGGTCAGTTGTAGGTGTACTTTCCGATATTAGTTTTCAAGTTAATAAAGGAGAGTGTTTTGTTATCATTGGCCCAAATGGAAGTGGTAAGACAACTTTATTAAGAATTTTAGGTCTCCTTGAGAAACCAACAAATGGCAGCATAGTTTTCAAAGGAAAGGATTTGAGTAACATTTCAAGCAGAGAGAGTGCCAAGATCCGAAGAGAATTCTCCTTTGTACGACAAAAACCTGTGGTTCGTAATACTACCGTTTTTAACAATATCAAGTATGGATTAAAAATTCGGGGAATGAAATATGAGGATTATAACGGAAGAGTAAATGAAATAATTGATTATATTGGACTTAAAGGTATGGAACAAAAAAACGCTAGAGCATTATCTGGTGGTGAAATGCAACGAGTCGCGATAGCAATGAATTTTATCATCAATCCAGAAATCTATTTGTTAGATGAAGTCTCAGCTAATTTAGACCAAAAGAATGTTAAGTTACTGGATAATTTCATCATTGAAATAAAGCAGGATCCAGAAAAAACAATCATCATGAGCACTCATGATCCTCTCGAAGCTATAAAATATGCAGATCGTATCGCAGTTCTTAATAATGGAGAAATCACACAGATAGGTACTCCAAGTGAGATTTTTATCACTCCTAAAGATGAATATACTGCTTTATTCGTTGGATATGAAAATATTTTCTATGGGGTTGCTAAAATTGATGAAGGTTCAGGATTAAACCAGATATCTATTAATGAATTAACCATTATAGCTTCCAGCCAATTAGAGGGTGAAGTTAAAGTCTGTATCCGTCCAGAAAGTATAGGGATAGTAAAAGAACCTCCTAAGAGTACGAGTCTTCGCAACCTATTTAAAGGGAAAATTGAAAGTATTCGAGACCTTGGTAACACCTGTCATGTTATAGTTGCATGTGAAAGTGAAAAGTTTCTAACAACAATAACCCAACTATCTAAGAAAAATTTGGGACTAGAAATAGGATCTGATGTGTTTATCAATTTTAAAGCTACAGATGTAAAACTATTATAAATAAATTTTTAAGAAATTTTAGTTTACTATGAAATAAGTCGATATGTACAGAAAGATAAAACGTAAAATTACGTCATTAAACTGAAATGATCGATATTTCCGAAAAAGAAACTACAATAAGAACTGCAACGGCATCAGGAAAGATTAACCTTGATCAAGATACGATAACTCGAATAAAAAATAATCAGATCAAGAAAGGAGATGTTTTTACTATTGCCAAAATAGCTGCGATTAATGCAGTTAAAAAAGTCCCAGATTTGATACCATTTTGCCACCCAATACCTATTAAAAATGCTGAGGTTGATTTTAAAATTGAGAATGATACCTTAATTAAAGTCACATGCACGGTTAAAAGTATCGCTCAAACAGGTGTTGAGATGGAGGCTCTGACGGGAGTAAGTATTGCTCTTTTAAACATCTGGGATGTAGTCAAGATGTATGAAAAGGATAAAGAAGGTCAATATCCAATAACATTAATTTATGACATCAAAGTTGAAGAAAAAGTAAAGAAATAAAAGAATCAACCTATGAAGGATAATTTTAATAGAAAAATAAAGCACATACGGTTTTCACTTACCTCTAAGTGTCAATATTCATGTTTATACTGCGATAGTGAGGGCTATAGTAAAACTCATGAACTTACTGTAGAAGAAATCACAAAATTATGCAAAATTTTGGCAGAAATACTAGATGTTACACGGATTAAATTCACAGGAGGTGAGCCATTATGTCGCGAGGAAATTGTAGACATTATAAAAGCTGTTTCTGATTTACACCTTTATAAAGATATTTCCATGACTACTAATGGTTTACTACTTCTTGAAAAGGCAGAAGAATTATATAATGTGGGTTTAAATCGAATAAATGTATCCTTAGGTTCCTTAAAACGTGATAGGTATAAGAGTATTTATGGTTCAGACACATTAGATCATGTAAAAATGGGTCTCCAAAAAGCAAAAGAAGTGGGATTTGATCCAATCAAACTAAATTTTGTGTTAATGAAAGACATTAATGACGATGAATTAGAAGACATGCTTGATTTTTGTGCCGAAAATAATTTTATTTTACAATTAATTGAATTACATAAGGTAGCTGACACAATTGGGGGTAACGGAGATTTCTATAAGAAACATCATTTAGATCTAAAACCGATTATAGAAGAACTGGAAAAAAGAGCAGAAAAAGTTATAATTCGAGGATCAATGCAAAATCGAAAAGTGGTTATGTTGCCAAATTCAGCAACTGTGGAAACCATCACGCCAAGTCATGATTTTTGTATGGGATGTACCAAATTACGGGTTGGATGTGACGGAAATCTTTTTGGGTGCCTTTATCGATCTGATCTGGGAAAGAATATTAAAGAGGCTCTCCGTAATCATCATTCATTATCTAAATATGAACAAATCGTAAAGCAAGTTGTTGACTCACGAGAGCCATTTTATTAAGAATTAAAGAAATTTTGTAGTCTATATGAATGTAGAAGTTTTATACTTTGCTGAATTCAAGGAAATTACTGGTAAAGAAAAGGAAGATGTTGAATTGGTCAGCAACAGCTTAAAAGAATTAATCAATATCTTATTATCTAAATATAATATTCAAAATTTATTATGGGATGAGAAAATCCAAAATATCCATAATAATATTTCACTTATTATAAATAACAAAGCAATTCATGATAAAAATCCACTGTTAATAGAATTAAAGGAAGGAGATTCGATAGCTTTTTTAACACCTGTTTCGGGGGGATAGAATCAAATGACCATAAAATCAGGGATTTATTCTAAAGGAGAGGTTAATCTTGAAAAGATATTAGATTCTCTAAAAAGGATCACTACCATCGAAAAAGCTGGATCGATCCACACTTTTACTGGAATTGTAAGGAGTAGCTCAAAGGATGGAAAATCCGTAACAGGGATGATGATTGATGCGTATGATGAATTGGCTGATAAGAGTATTACCAGAATTTGCGAAGAATTGAAGCAAAAAGAAGGTATCATAGATGTAATTATCATCCATTTAAAGGGTGAATTTAAAATCTCTGAAGACTTAGTTTATGTCGTTGTAGCTTCTGCACATAGAATTGAGGGTTTTGAAACAATAGAAAAAGCTGTTGAAATGTATAAGAAGGAGATTGCTGTTTGGAAAAAGGAAGATTACGTTGATGGATCTTCAGAGTGGGTTCATTAAAGATTATAGAGTAAAGATTTGATCTAGAAATGAAATTTTTAAGAACAATTACGGTCGGGGAATTTAAAGCGATACTTGAAACAGTAAAGATTCCACGGGCAGAAGAAGAATTAATTAATATTGCGAGTTCTTTTAATCGAACGCTATCCCGTGATATCAAAAGTAAAATTAATGTTCCCCATTTTAGAAAGTCGAGAATGGATGGATATTCAGTAATAGCTGAAAACACGTTTGGTGCTGAAGAAGATAATCTCATTGAATTGGGACTAATAGAGATTATTCAAGCAGGGGATATTCCTCAAAACAAGTTAGAAGATAACCAATGTTCCTATGTAGCGACAGGTGCTGCTGTACCAGAGAATGCCAATGGAGTTGTAATGGTTGAATTTACGGAAGTAATAGATGATAAAGTTTTAATCTCAAAAGCTATAACTCCTGGAACACATATTATTGAGATTGGACACGATATAAAAAAGGATGAAATAATTGTAAAGAAAGATACTCTAATCGACTTAGCAACATTAGGAATTCTAGTTTCTTGCGGAATAAAAGATGTATGGGTATATAAAAAACCCTTGGTATCTCTTATTAGCACCGGAAATGAATTGGTTACCCAAGAAGTAAGGAATTTAGATATAGGTAAAATCTATGATGTAAATTCAATAGTAATGAAAAAAGCAATTGAGAATACAGGTGTGTCAGTTAATTTCTTAGGTATTGTCAAGGATGATTATCAAGATTTGAAAAACATACTTGATAAAGCTTTAAGTCTGTCTGATATTGTAATTTTATCAGGAGGGACATCCAAGGGTGAGGGTGATTTGGGTCCTAAAGTTCTAGAAGAATATAGTGATATAGAAATACTAGTACATGGAGTAAAAATCAAACCCGGGAAACCGATAATATTTGTTAAGTTGAAGACCAAACTAATTTTTATTCTTCCAGGTTATCCTACTTCTGCGTTAAGTTGTTTTTATGTATTTATTGATAACTTTCTAAGAAAGATTTCAGGTTATCCATTACGAGAGAGGTTTTCGCAAGAAATTGAAGTCGGGGAGAGGATATATAGTACCGTCGGAAGGCATGAATTTAAGGCTGTTAAAGTCATAGAAGAAAACGGTAGTAAAAGAATTATCCCAATTAAGACGGGTTCAGAAGCAATGAGTACGCTGTTTTATGGGGATGGGTATATTGAGATTGAAGAGTTAGAATCTATAATTGAGAAAGGAGATAAAAGAAAGGTGTATTTTTTCCAATGAAAGTACATGAGGAACATAAGAAAAAAGGTCCTGAAATTGTAAATGTTGCTTTAGTTGTAGTAAGCACCTCTCGGTTTAATGAATTACAAGAGGGGGTCCCATTAACTGATAAAACAATTCCTTTAATTACAGAACTTCTCACAGATAAAAAAATAATTTCTTTAGTTACAACTGAGATAGTTCCGGATAATAAAGACTCAATTCTAGATATTTTACAGAAACTTTTAGTTAACAAATCGATTCATTCCGTTATCTTTAGTGGAGGTACTGGTTTAACTCCTAAGGATATTACTTACGAAACTCTTGAGCCACTTTTGGAAAAGGAAATTTCAGGCTTTGGAGAGCTATTTCGGTTTTTATCTTATAAAGAGATTGGGGCTTCATCGATGTTGTCAAGAGCTACAGGAGGGAAGATAAAGGATAAAGCAGTATTTTTACTTCCGGGTTCTCCTAAAGCAGTTGAACTCGCTTTTAGGGAATTGTTAATTCCAGAATTAAGACATATTGTATATATGATAAACAAGAAGGAGTAAAATTGTGGAAAAATTAAGAAAGATAGGGTTTTCGAAGTTAACTTCATTAGAAGATGCTTTAGAAAAAACATTTTCACTAGTAGTTTTAAACCCAATTGAAGAAATTGAAATAGGAAATGCCTTTAATCGAATTTTAGCAATTGATATTATAACTGAATTTGATCTTCCCCCATTTGACAGATCAGCCATGGATGGATACGCACTTAAGGCAGAAGACTCATTTGGTGCTTCCCCTAAAAATCCAAAAAAGATTAAACTTTCTGGGAAGATTGAAATAGGTGAGACGTCTACACTCATACTTAAAAAGGGAGAAGGTATTAGAATATCTACTGGAGCACCGATTCCTGACGGAGCAGATTGTGTAATTAAAATTGAAGATACTGAAATTCAAAATGAGATAATACAACTTTATTCCTCTATCCCCCCCGGAAAAAATGTATCAAGAAGAGGAGAAGATATAAAAAAAGGAACGATCGTACTAAAAAAAGGTATAGATTTGAAAGCTGAACATATCGCACTTTTAACATCTTTAGGATTTAGCAAGGTTAAAGTACGTGTCAAACCAAGAATAAGTATCTTCTCATCTGGTGACGAATTACTTGAACCGGGAGATTCCCTGCAACCAGGAAAAATTTATAACTCAAATACTCCAATGATATCCACCCTCGTAAAACAATACGGTGGTAATGTTGTTCGAGGTGAAACAGTTAAAGATCATAAATCAACAATAAAAAAGAGATTAGTTGAGGCAACGCATGATTCCCAAATCATAATCTTTACTGGGGGTACTTCAGTTGGAAGTAAAGACTATCTCCCAGAGATTATTAACGAATCAGGAGTAACATTAGTGCATGGTGTCGCTCATAGGCCTGGAGCACCAGTCTTGATTGGCTCCCTAGGTGATACATTAGTATTTTGTCTTCCCGGAACTCCCGTTGCTGCCTATGTGTCATTTTTAAAGATTGCAGGATTAGCTCTTCGTAGAATGCTAGGGTGTCAAATTCTTGATCCACGAATTGAGATAATGGCAGTAATAGATAAGGATGTTCCCGTTTCTGGTCTTGGATATCTTCACTATTTAAGGGTTCATCTTGAGAGAACTAAAGATAAAATAATTGCGGTTCCTGTCAAATTAAAAGGTTCCGGAATAATAAGCTCATTGACATCTTCAGATGGAATTGTAGAGATCCCCCCACATCAAGAAGGTTTAAAAAAAGGAGAAAACATTATTGTGAAAATTTTCCCTCGTTAATCACAGCTTAATTTTTTCAGGTTCATTGCCTTTACAACTTTGCTCCTAATTACATCAATGTTCTTATTTTTTAAAATAAATAATATCTGAGTTTTAATTAGTTATAACTAAAATGTTTAAATTTTTAAAACCTATTTTTTACTTAACAGAAACAGTAAGGGAATATAATATGGCTACATATCTTGATTTAATAACTCCAGCGTTTTTAGGATTAAGAGAAGGACTAGAAGCAACTTTAATTGTTGTAATAGTGTTGCTTTACTTAAGGAAGACAAATCAGCGTTTCTATAATAAATATGTATACTTTGGGGCATTTATGGCTATTGTTTCTAGTATAATATTCGCTATTCTATTTTCTGTTCTTTTCGGAGGATTTACGGGAGCATTAGAAGAGATTTTCGAAGGATCCACGTTTATTATTTCAGGGATATTCATAGTAACTCTAGTTTTATGGGTGAGTAAGGAAGGTCCCAAGATGCGGAAACATTTAGAAAAAAAGGTAGAGGATTCAATTACTCGTCAAAAAGCGTTTTCAATTTCAACTTTGATATTTATTGTTATTATTAGAGAAGGAATTGAGTTAGTCTTATTATTAACGGGTACAGCTTCGGTAGGTTCAATAAACCAAATTAGTATCATACTGGGATCTGCGATGGGATTGGGGATTTCTGTACTTATTGGGTTGTTAACTTTTTACGGTATTAAAACGATTGATCTTTCAAAGTTTTTTAAAATAACAAACGTAATTTTAATTCTTTTTGCGGCTGGATTGATTACGTATGGGATTCATGAGTTCATAGAAGCCGGTTTAATTAATCCAATTGTTCAAGAAGTTTGGAATATTAAACATATTCTACCTGAAAGCTTTCCTGATGGAAATCCAGCAACTCCTGAGTGGCTTGAAATAATCGGCTCATTATTGAAAGCTTTATTTGGGTATAATGCTAATCCTGCCTTATTAGAAGTTATTGTATATCCGATTCTACTTCTAACTATAGGATTTTTCTCTTGGAAACTCTGGAAAAGGACAAACTTTGTTGTAGTAATGGAATCAGAGAAAGAGAAACAAACACAAGTCTCTACTAAAGTTTAATTTTTTTTATTTTTTTAAAACAGTGATTCATATCGGAGAGTAATAAAATGCATTTAAAAAGAGCTAGAATGCTCTAAACATATTTTAAGAGATTTTGCAGCGGGAAAATAAAAAGTTATATACTAAGTTATAATAAGAAGGGTTCATATTTAAATATTTCCGTGAAACGACGACGCTACTATGCAATCTCAATTGAGGAATGTAAAGATTTAAATATTTGTTAATTCTTGATTAGTACTTAATAGATAACCAATAATTTAATGGTTATTTATTCATATTTCAATCAAAAATTATTTTAGAAATGATTAATTTTGACAAGTATGGTTAATACGAGCAATATCGTTTCAGAAATACAAGCTAAATTTAATATAATTGGGAGAACTGAAGAATTAAAGCAAATTGTACTAGCTCATTTAGTTGGTAAGAATATCTTATTAGAAGGAAATGTAGGAGTTGGCAAAACCACTTTAGCTAGAGCGATTGCAGAATATTATAGTTCAAATGGCGCAAATACAAATCCTTCAAATTTCTTTAGAGTTGATTGCAGTGAAGAATTGCTCCCTCACAATCTTGTGGGGTATTTTGATCCCCCTCTTGTAATAGCTAAGGGGTACAATGAAGATTCTTATAAATATGGTCCATTAGCTTCAGCTATGCTGAACGGAGGATGTTTATTTATAAATGAAATCAATCGAATGCCTGAAAACACTCAAAATTCTTTATTAACTGCTCTTGATGAAAGTATATTGGATATATCTAAATTAAAGGTAATTAAGGCACATAATGACTTCTTTGTCGTTGCCACTCAAAATCCAGCTGCTCACGTCGGAGTGACAGTACTAGGAGAAGCATTGAAGGATAGATTTATTTGGATAAACCTGTCTTATCAACCACCTGAAGAAGAAGTTCAAATTATCAAACAAGAGTCCAAAACTGTGTCAGATAAAATTGCAAAGATTTCTCAAGAAATTGTTCAGGCTACTAGAACTACTACTTCAATACGTAGGGGTAGTTCTATAAGAGGAGCAATAGATATGGCTACATTTATGGAAAAATATGACAATCCTGACAGCTCAAGCAATTGGGTTGAGGCAGCTGTGATGTCCTTATATAATAGAATTGAACTTGAAGATGGTTTAACACAATCTAAAAAGGAAATTATAACTAATATTGTTTTAGCTGTTTTAAATCAAGTGGATTTTCAATAATCGATGATTTCTCAGAGGAAGATCCTACTGGGATTGAGAAAATGCCGCACGTTAGACATACTGAAAGTAGACAGGATAAAGAGATTTTAGCATATGAAATTGCGCGAAAAAAAAAGAAAAAACCTGATTACTACAAACATTTAGCTAATACTCTAGATTACCGACAAATCAAAGATCTAACTTATCTGGCAATACAGCATAAAAATCTTGAAGCAATAATGGGATTACTTAAAGCCAACGTTTACGCTGCATCAGATGTTTTAGATTCAGAGGAAGGTGTAAGATTTTTCGCTGAAAAAGCTAAAGAATCGGGTGATACCATGGCTGAAATTTATTTCTTTATTCGACGCCCAATTTCAGAAAAATATAAAACAGTTTTTAGACGGTTAGCTCGTCAAAGCATTCTAAAATTATCATTAAAGATAACAAGTAGGGGAATAAGAGGTCAATTTAAAAAAGCAGTTCCGACCTATAAAATTGGAATGCCTGAATTTAGCTTAGATGAAACTATTCAGCATAATCCCCTAAAGATTTATGAAAAGAGCCTAAGTTATAAAGATATCTTTGGTATTGAAAGAAAGAGGCAGAAAAGAAAAGTTGCTTTAATATTAGATACGAGCGGCAGTATGTATGGACGATTATTGTTAAATGCTGCGTTAACAACCTCAGTTTTAGCCTATAATATGGAAAAAGAGGATTATGCCATAATCTTATTTAATTCTGATGCAATGGCTTTAAAAAAAATTAATCAAAAAAAACAAGTAATAAAAATTATTGATGATATATTGGATTCTGAGGCAGTAGGTTTTACAAATATTCATAGTGGCTTAGAAAAAGGGTTGGAAGAATTAAATAAAACGAGAGATAGTAGGAAAAGTCGCTTTGGAATCTTAATTTCTGATGGGATCTTTAATCGAGGTGAAGATCCTGTTGAAATTGCAAAGAAATTTCCAAAATTACATGTAATAGGCATGCCAGCAGAAAATGATGCTGCTCAAGGTATTCGCACCTGTCAAGAGATAGCGAAGGCAGGAAGAGGAAAGTTTTACGCTGTAAACGATTATAAAGAGATTCCAAGAGCCTTAATTGAGTTATTGTCTCAATCTTAAGAAAGTTTGTAGGTTACAAAGGTAATACTCTTTTCTTATAATGATGATTATAGTATTCTTTTACTTTTTTATATTTATCCAGATATTCTTTGTCTCGTTTCACTTTTAGTTTGATAAGAGGGGCTAATTCTTCTAGAAGTTTAAACTTGTAAAGGAAATATCCACTTACTGTATTAGTTTCTATAGCAAAAATCATATTGTCTATTAATTTTTTAAACTTCCTTTTATTTGAAACTCCCTTTAATGTTTCTTGAATTACATCTGCCGTTTCTTTAATATACCCCATTTAATATCTCCTATTTGAATCTTTTTCATCTTTACCATGATTCAGTTATGGTTAACATGAAATATTCTATATTATTTAGGGTTGTTTAAAAAGAAAGAGGGGGGTCACTAAAAGTAAAAATATTTCTTTCAATTATTTAATATACTTATGGAAAAAATATAGGAGAGATTCTTTATGACAAACAAAAGTAAATTTGGTGTGTTGACCATCCAGAACCAACCTTGGGAAAAAGAGGTCGAACGTTGGAGGTTAATTGAAAGCCTAGGATTTGATAGTATTTGGTTAGCGGATCATTTTACTGATCCTGTCAATAATACTGGACATTGGTTTGAATCTTGGACTCTTCTTGCATCTCTAGCTGCTGTTACTTCAAGAATTAGAATTGGACCATTGGTAACCTCAATGCCACTTCGTAATCCCGCTGTATTAGCCAGACAAGCCCTTACTGTAGATCATATTTCAAATGGTCGATTGGAGTTAGGATTGGGTACGGGTGGTCGTCGAGATCCAGTTCATAAAATGCTAAATATCGAAGATTGGTCTGGTTCAGAGCGTGTGAACCGCTTTAAGGAGCAAATAGAAATGATTGACCTCCTTTTACGTCAAAGCGTCTCAAGTTATGAAGGTAATTTCTATTCTTTAAAAGATGCAACAATGAATCCAGAACCAATTCAGAAACCTCGACCTCCTTTTACGATTGCTGGAATGGGAAGTCAGATGTTAAAGCTTGCAGCACGATATGCTGATACTTGGAACTCATTTGGAGCAGAGGATTGGCGTACGCCTCCAGAAAAGATATTTGAAAATACTAAAAATCGCAATGAGTTAGTTGATACGTATTGCGAGGAAATAGGGAGAAAACCAAGCACATTGAGTCGTTCCTTGTTGTTTTATACTCGTTCAGGTCTTACCATTCTTGATTCAAAAGAAACGTTCCGGGAGGTCATATTACAGTACAAAGATATTGGGATAAATGAATTTATTATCTACTATCCATTCAATGAGTCAAAACAAATCGAAAATCTTACTGACATTGCCGAGAATGTAATCCCGGAATTGAGATAAAAAAGCGGATAGAAATCTAGCACAAAAACATTTGAAAAGTTTTTAGATTAAGTGATTTGATATTTAAGAAACTTTTTCTAAATAAGGTAAAATACATATAAATAATAGCTTTATTTTTATTGACTTATAATCATAATTATTATGATACTCGGTAATACACTAGAAGAATCAAATCTTTAGGGTATCGGTGAGGATAATAATGGAAGATAAACCTATCAGCTACGTTTTCAAAATTTGCCTTGTAGGTAGTGGAGCGGTAGGGAAAACTTGCATAGCTAGAAGGTTATGTTTTAATACGTTTAATGCCGAAACCCAGCTTACTGTTGGGATAGATTTTTATGCACACGATATCCCAATAATCGTGAACGGCAAGGAAACAAGCGTACGATTAATGATATGGGATTTTGGGGGGCAAGAACAATTTAAAACACTATTTAATTATTACATTAATGGTGCGAATGGAATATTTCTTGTTTTTGATTTATCCAACTTGGAATCTCTTGTTAAACTAGAATGGTGGTATGAAAAATTAATTCAATACAACCTTCAGAATCACCCGAAAATCCTAGTTGGGACAAAATTAGACCTAATCGCAAGTGTAGATAAGAAATCGAAAGTTGATAAATATATTATTGAAAAATTTCTTCAAAAACGGAATGAAACGGATTTTGTTATGACCTCCTCAAAAGAAAACGAGAATATCCTGTTTAGTTTTAAAAAAATGGCAAGAAAAATAATGAATTCCAATAATTTAGAGTTTGATTCGATTCTGTAACCCACTAACATGTTTAAAATGAATTTTCTTATTTCCTAATTGATCATAATTTCTTAATTATAACTTAAACAAGTGCAAGATTTATAATTTAAATTAGGACTCCTAAAAAAGGTAAATTTCTATTTATTGAACATGGATTTTGTAAAAATCAAGAAGAAAAGGGTGTTTATTGACAAAGGGAATCTGTATTTAGAGCATTTTAACTTAAATAATATTGGTGAAATAAAAAGATTAAATAAAAATTCTCATCTAAGGGAACTTTATCTTGAGAAAAATAATATATCTTCAATTGAGCGATTGGCACGTCTAGTTAACCTGAAAAAGCTTCATTTGGAAGCAAACCATATTTTCAAAATTAATGGATTAGATTCACTTTCAAATCTAGAAGAACTAGAATTAAGTGGAAACGAAATTTCAAAGATCGAGGGCTTAGACAATCTCAGAAATCTAAAAGAGTTACTATTAAATAAGAATAAAATTAAAAAAATTGAAGGTTTGGAAAAACTAATACATCTTGAACATTTAGATTTAAGTGATAACCAAATTGAAGACATTGAAGGATTGGAGAATTTAAAGAATCTTAGGTACCTTGCGCTATCAAATAATCCTATTAGTACTTTAAGGGATCTCTCTTTTTTACCTAAATTGGAAATTTTAGAACTTGATGGAATCCCAACCAATGAAAATGAGACTATAAAAGAAGAAAATCTAAAAATAGTTGAGCAGAATTAATTATAAAAAATAGCAAAAAGATTATTATGTTTCTAATTTCTTTCAAGAAATATAATTACTAGTGCTAACCTATGGACTTCTTCACTCATTCAGTTGTTGGGGCTTTG
>JAEOTL010000083.1 GCA_016839845.1 Promethearchaeota archaeon | reverse complement strand
GTCCTTTCATCCATTAAAACGTTTAATTTAAATCTAGATTTTTCTATACTGTTTGCGGCAAAATGTTTAATAGTTGCCATGACGTTATGTTTCTGAACACTCCTAACTAAAGCTGCCCCAAAACGTCCGATATGGAATTGATCTTCTCCGTATGTTTCTTGAGCTCTCCCCCATGCAGGATGACGCAACAAATTAATGCAAACACCCCCAAAAAGATTGCCACCATGAATCCGAACTTCTTTACCTATGACGTCTCCGACCTGTTCTTCTAGTTTTATATTCCATGATGCGCCTCTTGCCATTGATACTGGAAAGCAGGTAGATCCGGTTATTATTACGCCGCGAGGACCGTCTGTAAATAACAGTTCAGGAATACCTAAGCGTTCAACACCACCTCCAGAATAAGGCCTCGCTCCAAATCTTTTATCTTTTATCATGTTCCTAAAAAAATGGTGACCTGACATAACATATATTTTTTCATCCAAAGTCATTTCATCCAAAGAATTCTCGACATACTCGTCAATTTCTTGATTATTCATACCCAAATAAGGGAGATTCTTACTCATTATTCTACTCAACTCAATTTGATAAACAGATCCTACATCAATTAAAAAAGGGGATAAAACAAGAATGCTTAATATTTGTTGAAAATTAAGATTTCCTTTAATATTTAGTGATCTTAAGCATGATCATATCCAAAATTATTAAATTTGCATTGCGATTTAAGCTATTATTAAACAGTTAATAATTATAAGGATTCTTAACTGAAATTATAAGATTTTTTCAATTGATCATTAAACTATACCTCTGAAAGCCATTTCTGATTGAGGATTATTTCGGTTTTTTTTGGTTTGCAATTACCCTTGAGGCTTTAAGCTTTCATGACGATTTAAAAAGTTTTTATCCTTATTAAGATCTTAATAAAAATTTTGATAGCTTTTCAGCAAAACTTGAATAAAAAAAATTTTGTCAAAAAATCGGGTGAGATTTTTGAAACAAAGTGATTTTGCACTCGTATTTTTAAAGAAAAATTTTTTTAATTCATTAAAATTATGAACTCTATTAGCTTTTATTTCTAAAATAAGGATGCTATTGATAAAAGATAAGTTTTCAGCCTCATTAGAATGCTATAGCAATAAGCTTTACAGAATTCTGGAATAGAGCGTTCATAAAATTGACGATAATTCCAAAGATTTATTAAGATAGTTCAATATTTATGTTATAGAAAAAATTTATTTTTTCTACTTTGTAATGGAATGTTTGTTTTTAGCCGTAATTTATTCCTCCACATGAATTTGACTAGAATTTCATTCCATTACTTTCTTTTTTTTATTCAATCCGTATTCCTAGAAACATCACACCCTTTTCTTCAAGAGATTGAGAAAAAAATAGAAAACGGGAATTAACAGAAACAGATTTTCTAAAACAAGATCAATTTTTAAATTCAGAATAATTTCAATAGGTTAATTATTCCTTAGACTTAATTAAATTAATTTCTTCAATAAGGGCAGGGATAATCTCATGTAAATCTCCAACAATTCCATAATGAGCTATATTAAAAATTGGAGCTTTTGGATCGATATTAATTGCCACTATGATTTCAGAATTTTGCATGCCCACCTGATGCTGAATTGCTCCTGAAATACCACAAGCAACATACAACTTAGGTGATACTGTTTTTCCAGTCTGACCTATTTGTCTATCTTGCTCTAACCAATTTAATTCCACTGTAACCCGTGAGCCTCCTAATTCAGCACCTAAGACTTTTGCCAATTCTTTTATAAGTTGAAAACTTTCTCGTGATCCAACTCCCCTTCCCCCTGACACAATGATTTCAGCATCCTCTAGTCTAACAGAGGATTTTTCCCTTTCTATAACTTTAACGATTTTGGAAACAGCATCTTTAGTTTTAAATTTTTGTTCAAGAATTTTAACTTCTGAGTTTTTCTTTGTCTTATCTTCAATTTTAAAAATCCCTGGCCTTACTGTTGCCATCTGTGGACGGCTGTTAGGTGTTCGAATTGTTGCCATTAAATTACCCCCAAAAGTTGGGCGAGTCTGAAGCAGATTTCTTGTGGTTTGATCAATTTCTAAGCCAGTACAATCTGCTGTTAACCCTGCATTAAGCCTTTTAGCAATTCTGGGAGCAAAATCTCTACCAGTGGGTGTTGCTCCAATTAAAATTATTTCGGGCTTGCTCTTAGTAATTAAATCTGTCAGAGCTTCAACATAAAAATCGGAATAATAATATTTCAAAACAGGAGACTTAATGTATATGATCTTATCCGGT
Organism: Promethearchaeota archaeon; assembly: GCA_016839845.1. The sequence continues at coordinate 4,640 of JAEOTL010000083.1, read as the reverse complement.
CCAAATTGGCTTAATTCCCTTAATTGATTATCAAGGCTCGCCCCCAAAATAACAAGGGTCAAATCGACTTCTAATTCTTTTGCTAATAGCCCCCCTTTCCCCAATAATTGGTAAGTAACCGGATGAACAACGTTTTTGTAGTGTTCTGCAATTACCCAAACACCCCTATAATTTGAAAGGTCTATTTTTTTCGTCTTATATTCTTCTCTTTCAATAAGGATCGCATTAACAGGGCAAACATCAAGACATGCTCCACAAAAATTACAACCTTCAGTGATAACTGCCTTGTTGTCAATGATTTCAATTCCTACAAATGGACATACGTCCGCGCAACTCCCACACCCCGTACAGAGATCGTCATCAATAAATATGCTCATATATCACCGTCTCCTAGAAAATTTTATCCTCCTTTAACTTATTACACAATTCTTGAGCAATTTCCCGAGGATTACCCTTAAGGATAACTTGATCTACTTTTTTTTCAGGGGTAAATATTTTAAAAACTTCAGTCATGGATCCCTTTAATCCAATCTTGCGCTTATCGGGTTTTAAATCATCTGAGTTCAAAATAGTGACCGTTTTCTTAGAAAAAGATTCTACAATTCCCTGCATGCTTGGTAATCGAGGGTGATTAATTTCCTTTAATACAGATAAGACTGCAGGAATTTTTGTCTCAATAATGACTACTTCTTCTTTTCTAAAAATCCTTTCGACGACGATCATATCATCCTTCAATTTAAAACTCTGAACATAAGTAATTTGTGGTATGCTCAATTCTTCTGCTAATTCTGGACCAACTTGACCAGTATCACCATCGATAGCTTGAGCTCCTAAAATAATAAGGTAATTTTTTTTATCCTTTTTCCCTTTTAATAGCTTTTTAATGCCGAGGGCTAAAGTATATGATGTAGCTAGAGTATCTGCGCCTGCAAAGGCTTTATCAGTCAATAAAAATGCTTGATCTACACCCATCGCTAACGCTTCTCTTAAAACATCCTCTGCTTGAGGTGGACCCATACTCACTGCAATTACTTCCGCGCCATGTTCCTCCTTTATTGATAGAGCTAATTCTAATGCGTGTTTATCATAGGGGTTAGTGATTGAGGGGACTCCTTCTCTTACAAGTGTGTTAGTTTTGGGATCAATAAGTACTTCAGAGATTCCCGGTACTTGTTTAATACAAACAAAGACAATCATCACTTCACACCATTAAACGTTAAAGGAGTTTAAGATCATTATTATTACTATTATGATTTTTTAGACTCTTAATATTGATTGTAATTAAATAAAGATTATTTTTATAAAATTAATCAGAGAAAAAGATTCAATATTCCTTTATAAAATATTTACTCCTTTTCTGAGCAATTGGTTTGCTATTACTAACCTTTGGATTTCAGAGGTTCCCTCATAGATTTCACCCACTTTCGCGTCTCTGAAATACCTTTCAACTGCATATGCTTTCATTAAACCATATCCTCCATGAATCTGTACCGCGCTATGGGCAGCCTTCATTGCTGCCTCAGAAGCAACCAATTTTGCCATAGAACTTGTTAATCCATAATCCATACCGTTATCACACATATAAGCAGCTTTATATGTTAATAACCTACCAGATTCAATCGCACATGCCATGTCAGAAATTTTCCATTGAATTCCTTGGAATCTTCCAATTGGCTGACCAAACTGAACCCTCTCATTTGAATATTTTACTGAGGCTTCTAGGCATGCTTGACCAAGGCCAACACATTGTGCAGCTATAGATATTCTCCCAAACTCTAGAGTCTTCATTGCTAACTTAAATCCATCCCCAACATTTCCCAGAATATTTTCATGGGGAACTCGAACATCTTGAAAAACAAGTTCAGAAGTATCTGATGCTCGAACTCCTAGCTTATCTTCTTTAACACCAACGGAATAACCCGGTGAGTCTGTGTCTACGATAAAAATAGTTAATTCTTTTCGACTTCCTTTTGCACCAGTGGTTGCTATGATTAATAGAGTTTCTGCTATCCCACCATTTGTAGCAAAAATCTTACTCCCTCGCAAAATCCATTCATCTCCATCCTTCTCAGCACTTAATTGGACTCCTGCTGCATCGGAACCCGCGTTTGCTTCGGTTAAACAAAAGGCACCTATTTTATCCCCTTTAGCAAGATCAATAAGGAATCTTTGTCTTTGGTCTTCAGTTCCAAATTTATAAATCGGATATGCACAAACACTACAATGGACACCTGTAGTTATCCCCCACGAAGCATCAACTCTCCCTATTTCTTCAGTCACAATGCAAAAACTCGTCGTATCATTATGGAGCCCCGCACCACCATATTCTTCGGGGATACAAGTCCCAAAGTAATTCATTTCCTTCATTTTTTGCATAACAGTATCATCTAATTTTGAATCCCTATCACTTTCTTCCGCTACAGGAGATATATATTCTTCAGCGAATTCCCTAGTAATTTTTCTTAACATTTTTTGTTGTTCATTTAAGCTAAAATCCATAAAACTCATCAAACACTTATTTAATATTGCAAACTCTATCTTGCAGATTATTGAAAAGACTAGTTAATGATTATAATTATATTTTATCAAAACTGCGTAAAAGAGGATATAGTATACTTTTCAAATAAATCGGAATTAACAGTGGTTTGAGGTAAAACTTTTTATTAGTTTTATTGTTTGTTTACGCAAATAATAATGAGATCAAAAAAAGGTTTTTACCTCCTTTTCGTAATAAATTTTCTGTGTTTAATTATTCATGCGAATCTTACTACGGCTTTTAATGGGATTCCTACTGACCAAGAAAATCAATCGTGTACAATTTTTACAGTTGTTATCGGAGATACAATATATTTTTGCAATAATGAAGATTACGATTTAGATGGAACATATATATGGTTTATTCCCAGTCAAGAGTATGAAACTCTATTAGGTACAAATCAAACCTATGGAGTAGTATATTTTGGATTTGATAATAACGACCATCCTGGAGACGGGTATGTTCAAGGTGGAATGAACGATCAAGGATTGTGTTTTGATGGAAATGGATTACCACTCATCTCTATGAACCCACATCCTGAACGAGAAGAAACTCATCCATACTACCACGTTAATCTTGAGAAATTATGGATATGTGCAACGGTTGATGAGGTTATCAATTATTATGAATCTCATTATTTTGGGGATGCAATGGCATGCCAGTCCCACTATGCTGATACTATGGGTAATGCTGTAGTTGTCAGCGTTGGAACAGATGGAGAATTTGCCTATACTAGAAGAGGAAATTCATCCTTTTTAATTTCAACAAATTTTAACTTAGCAAATCATTCACATGGATGGTATCCTTGTTGGCGTTACACTCAAGCCCATTTTGAATTAACTAGGCTTACTGATAATAAAGACACTACCATTAGATCTTACCGAGATGTTTTAGATGCTGTCAATTTTCCAGTCACAACATATAGCAATATTTTTGACCCCGTTAATCGTGAAATTTACATTTATAATAAACATGATTTTGGTACTGTCGTAAAATTAGATTTAGATGAAGAATTAAGCAAGGTGAGTCCTGGAATGTCTGGACCTAATACCACTCTTGGATACAACATTTGGTCTTATGGAGGGCTTAGCTCAAAAGCTATTAGAATTTCAGATCTCTTCGATTCCTCTCCCTCTGCAGACCAGTCGATTGATATTCTTTCAAGTCCCCAAGTTAAGCTTGCAATCATTCTGGGACTTCTAAGTTTTGTGTCTCTTGTGATAGTAACTTCTATTTACCTTCTAGAACGCTATAAAAGACGATGATTAAGACAACATTGAATCAAAACACTCAAAAATTAAAATTGTATTATTCATTTGACGAACTATGAGCAATATAAACAACCATTTTGAAATTTCAAAACATAAGGACTACCTATATGTGATAAAGGAAAATATTTCTATTGTTCATCCCGTCTATACCAATGATCCTCTTAACATGTATTTACTTTTAGGATCTCATACTGCTCTCTTAATTGATACGGGATGTGGATTGTATCCTTTAAAACCCATCATCGATGATCTCATAGATGATAGAACTCTTGTTGTTGTTAACTCTCATACTCACTGGGATCACATTTTAGGGAACCAGGAATTTGGGGAAGTGTATGTCCATGAAAATGAAGCAGATATCGTTTCGAATCCATATGATCTCTCATTTTTAATAGATTCTCCGAGTGAGGTAGCGAAAAAATATGCTGATCATAACTATTCAATTCCTCCAGCTCCAGTAATAAAAACTCTTAAAAATGGACATGTATTCGATCTGGGAGAAATAATAATAAAAGTAATCCATTGTCCTGGGCATTCTCCTGGCTCAATTTGTATGCTAACAAGCTCAGGTGAACTTTTTACAGGTGACGTAGCTTATTACGGAGACCAATTCTTACCTAAGAAGAAAAAAATTCCCAAGGTTCTTGAAACATTATCCAAATTGATCTCAATATCTGAAACTCAAGATGGATTTGAACTCTATCCATCTCACAGAAATTACCCTTGCGATAAAACTCTCTTGACGGATCTTTATAATGGAATTGGTAATATCAAGAATATTTGGAAGATGAAAAAACGATTTGACTTTTTTGATGCATGGCAAATCGATGATG
>JAEOTL010000204.1 GCA_016839845.1 Promethearchaeota archaeon | reverse complement strand
GTTGGTAAGCGTCGCAAACACCACCCGGACCTATTACATCGGGTAGTAGCGTACGGGACCTCTTAAGTCTTTGATCAAGATTTTTATCAATATTTGATTTTACGATTACTTCAGTTTCAAAATCCTGTCTTAAATAGTACCGTTCGCTTCTAGCATCGCAGTAAATACATGTATGCGAGCATCCTGAATAGGGATTTATAGTGTATCTACACCAAAACCATGAATCGGGGTATTTTAACTTGTTTAAAGCCGTCTTAAATTCTTTATAAGTAATTTTAAAGTTCTTCGTCATAATCTACTATTAATCTCAGTAACGCTCAATAATACAAGAAAAGATATAAGATTAGTTATTCAATATATCTTTATTTATAAGAAGATTAGATAAAATGCCCGTAATTATTATTACGAGCAAGTGATTAAAATATGGAAATGGAAACATGGAAAAAGCAGTGCTTTTTCAAATAAAAGATATATCACTGTGTCTTTATAAATAATAGCCCAATTATAATACTCTTAATCTTCTGTTGAGTTTTTTATTAAATAATTGCCAATTTTTTAATAAATTTGAGAAACGATTCAATAAAACTACAATTGGAACAATATTAGTGAGAATTAATGATAGCGAGTTATAAAAAACATGGTCAATCATCAATATATTAAAAAAAATTCGTGAAATCATCGTTTCACGATGTTTTTCTTAACTAATGAGTAGTTTTTTTTGACTCTGTAAGTCGTTCACGAGTATATAAAGACTTCAAATAATCAGTTACATGCTGGAGCCTTTGTTCAAATGAAAGTGTGTCATCTAAGACCATCTTTCTCATGAGTGCTTGATATTTCCCTTCCACTTTCTCAATAAAAGTATTATGTTCTGTTTGGATTAGTCGAATTTTTGGTTGATTCTGGATGTAATCAATTATTTTTAACCATTTCTCAGCAGCTTTTGGATTAATTCCTATATCTTTTAATCGACTTTTAGGAAATATATTTCTTTGTGTGTCAATGAACTTAAAAATTGCTTCCACACGTTCCTGAAGAGTTCTTCTAGCAGGTTTTTCAGAAGTCATTTCACTATAATATATTATTGTCTCTGTTCTATTTAAGTTTTGGTATATTATTGTATTCTATGATACATTAACATAAGTTTTTAAATAAATTTTAATTAAACAATACTATAGAAATGATGGAGAATTTAGAATCAGAAAATTAGGCTGCATATATATGAAAACAGATGAAAGAATCGCAAGTATTGAAATTAATATAGAATCTCAGAAAAGTAGTCTAGAGTATTATCTAAAATTTATGTTAGAAAAAAACGGACACCAAGATTCTGAGGAATTAGTGAAAAAGTTTAATGAAGAACATGAAAAACTCCTCAAAAAACATGAAAAAGAAGATTTTACAGGTCTTTCTCGTTTCTACAGGCATGTTATGATGTTTAAACCAGCGTTAGATGCAATTTTAAAACCTGGAAAAGAATACGATGAACTATGTGATGTAATGGTTTCCAACTTCAATGTTGTTTTAGATAGAGTGAGAAGGCAAGTTAACGATAAAAATGCTAGAAAAAAGAGAAAAGGGCCAATTTTACCTGGAAGCAATAAGGCCTTTGAGCTTCGATTTTTTTGTACTGTATGCGAGGAAAACTTTGAAATTCCCCGAGAAATAAAGAAAAAAATAGATAATTCATCAGAAAAGATTGAATTACCAAAACATCATGATAAAGAGATGGTAATTAAAATTATTAAGATTGAAGAAGAAAAGGAGGAGGAAGAAGAGTTTGAAGAAATTAAGATATATCCTGCAGAGGTGCTTATGGGACATATGGACTCAACAGAAATTAATGCTGAATATCTTAAAATACTAAGTGTGGGAATAGATATCGGGTCTTCCACTTCTCATCTAGTGTTTTCACATCTTACCTTAAAAAGAGAAACAAGCTTCTTTAATATGTCAAATCGTTTCAATCTAGTCAATCGGGAGATAATTTATGAAGGGAATATCATTTTTACTCCTTTAATAGACAAATATACCATAAATATTGAAGAAATTGTGGATTTCTGCAAAAAAGAATATGTAAATGCAAACATTACTCCTGAAATGGTTGAAACTGGTGCTGTTATAGTCACAGGAGAAACTGCAAAAAAACAAAATGCTGCTGAAATTGTTAGAAAAATATCGTCAGAATCTGGAAAATTCGTAAGTGCTTCAGCTGGACCAAACTTTGAATCGATGCTGGGAGCTATGGGAAGTGGAATGGTTGCCCTTTCCAGAAAAGATCAGAAAACTCTCATGAATATAGACATAGGAGGAGGTACAAGCAATATCGCTATAGCCTCTAATGGTGAAGTCATTAGTACTTCATGTATCAATGTGGGTGGAAGATTATTGGGAATTAATAAAGATTTCAAAATTTGGCGAATAGATGAACCCACCGAATGGATTATGAAAGAACTTGGCATATTTTACAAGCTGGGAGATATAATTCCGGAAAGTGAGGTTCGAAAAATTACAAAAGAATATGCTAAAGCATTGCTTGAAGTAATGCAAGGTCCTGCCACAAGCAAGATTGCAAAACTCCTTATGATGACTGATAACATAGAAATCACAGGTCCAATCGATGGAATCTTATTTTCTGGGGGCATTGCTGAGATGATCTATGAGAGGGGTGAAGATGAGGATACAGATAAAAACTCCAACCCATATAATGATATCGGTAAGTATCTTGCCGAAGATATATTTTCTCTTTGTAAAAAACTAAACTTACCCATTATAGAACCTGAAAATAAGATAAGAGCAACCGTTATTGGAGCCGGGGCGTTTTCTCTATCGATCTCAGGGTCCACATGTTACTGTGATGAATCCATAAACCTCCCGATAGAAAATGTACCCGTTGTACCAATCACTGTGGACTTCAAGGATCTTTTAGCTGAAGGACATGAGAGTGTCAATAAACAAAAAGAGAAGATTGCCCTCGCCCTAAAAAACTTTAATTTGGTTGAAGGAGAAGATGATTTCGCACTCTACATCAAGGACCTAATTACACCTCCTAACCTTATACCTCTAGCTAAAGCCATTGAAACAACCCTTCCAAATTCCGTTGTCAATAATAAATTGGTCCTTATAATCCTAGGAGGAGATGGCGGAAAAATGTTAGGCCTGACCATTAAGCGAGAGACTACTATTAAAAATAACCTCTTTTGCTTAGATGAATTGGACCTAGAGACTGGTGATTGGATAGATATAGGTGCTCCGCTCCAAACTGAACACCGAAAAGCATTCCCGGTTACTGTAAAGAGTTTGGTGTTTAACAAGAAAAAGAAAGATTCGTGAGCATAAAAATTATTCTCAAATATTTAAGTTGTGAAATCTTGACTAGTCAAACAAATTTTTAATAAATTGACCAATTTTATCTATAGCTTCTTTTGCTTCAGGAAGGTCGTAGAGACCGTAATTTTGCCAGACATGGGGCATATCGTCCCATTCTTGTAGAATGGCATTAACACCGGCAGCTTTCGCGAGTTCCACTAATCGAGTAGAATGATCGTAGACCATCTCACTTGTGCTTACTTGTGCTAAAATTGGAGGGAAACCTGTAAAGTCAGCAAAGATTGGGCATGCGAGAGGATTATTAGGCTCTGCTCCGTTTAGATATGCAGGAATCCACCAAAAAATACCCACGTCGGCCATAACGCAATCTGTAGGAGCATTCTCTAGAATTGTTTTACTATTTATCGTATAATCAATACCGGGTGAGAGAACAATAGCACCTCTGGGCATAGTAATAACTTCCTCTTTAATTTTAATAAGAGTTGCGAGAGCCATGTTTCCACCCGCAGAAGCTCCACCAATAATAATATTTTCAGGTTTATATCCATTCGAGAGAAGCCATTTATAAGATGTAAAACAATCGTTTGGACCCTCAGGGAATGGATGTTCTGGAGCAAGAGCGTAATCCACGCTCAATACTTTTACTTGTGCGGCTTTTCCAATCTCAACTGTATAAGGTCGACTGGACATTGGAGATCCTAACACATGTCCTCCTCCGTGAAAATATAATAAGACTTTCTTTTCATCAACACCCTCAGAGATTTGCCACTCTGCAGGCACTCCTCCAGTATTAATAGATTCAATTTTTACATCTGGAGACAGTGGATGCTGTTCTTGTAGAATTTTTCCTTTATATTCCATTGCACCCCGGAAAATCTTTGCTAACTGCTTCATTTGGGCTCTATTTATAAGATTGTAAAGATCTTCTGTTTTACCTTCTCCAGATGCGAGTATCTCGTAGAATCGTTTATTCCCGTCTGCAATTATAGAGAGCATTTTTATAATGTCAATTCCTTCCTTTTCCGCAATCTCGAGAGCTCCTCTTGTAATGATTTTTTGACTCCTTTGTTGGAGCTTTTTTACGTCTGGCCTTAACAATAGTTTGTTCAATATCGGCATAAAAATAATAAAATTGCTTTTTTATATAACTTTATCAAAAACCCCAAATTTTCTTTTAGAGTTTTTAATACGAGAAGATTTTAGTTGAACTCTCCTTCCTTCATCATTGATTAATACAATTGATTATCGATTATGAGAAAGCTTAAAGTAAATAGATCTATTAAATTCTTTACAAGTATTAACCTATTTTTTGTTAATCTTTTTTATTTTTGGAAAGAATCGACCGGTTTTAGATGCATATTCTTCATAAACCGCACCAAACATCTTTTGTAACATCTTTTCCTCCCCTTTAGCTTGATAAGGGAGTGCTAGAAAACCTATTAAACCAAAAAACATGAACCAGATCCCAGTGCCAAGAAAAATGAATATAATTTCAAATACACCTGCAATATAGGCTGGATGGCGAACATATTTATATGTCCCCCCCATTGCCAATGCGTATTCTTCTTCTTTCATTTGTTTAAAACAAGCAGTATAATTGACATTATAAATAAAGGTTATTGATACCCAAACACCAAGGAGCCACATTCCAATAATACCGATCCAATACACCTCTATTGGAAGTT
>JAEOTL010000203.1 GCA_016839845.1 Promethearchaeota archaeon | reverse complement strand
ATTAAATCTAAAAGTCGGAAAAATGGTTGTATCCTCTGAACTCCCGGCACTTTGCTCCACTCTAAAAATGCTTTTTTCGCAGCTCTTACAGTTAAATCTACTTCCTCTTTTGTTGAGATGGGAACTTTCCCAAGAGGTTCATCAAGTGCAGGATTCATGAATTCAGCGGATTTACTACTGTTAGAGTCGACAAATTTCCCTTTAATGTAGTTCTTTAAAACCATCATCTATTCTCTCAAAATTTATAATGTTTTAATTCATTCCAATAAATTAATTTATATAAAATCGATAGCTATAAAAAAAATTGGAAATTTATGAATCTTTTTGTATTTTTTTTAAGCTTACATAGTTAAAACATTAATAGTAGAGTGAAAATTATGGATGAAAACTTAATTCCAAAGGATCTTTGTAAAGCTTACTCAGTTGATGAGATACTTTCCATTGAGAGGCAATATATGATCCCAGCAGTAACTCACTACTATCAGGATCCTGTTCTTATCGTAGGTGGAGAGGGTGCTACAGTGAAAGATTATTCTGGTAAGCAGTATATCGACTTATTTTCTGGCATTTGTACCAAAATTACTGGGCATCACCACCCAAAATTTGTGGCAACACTTAAATGGCAGATTGATCAGCTAATTTATACCAGTACCCTTTACTCTACGGTTCCCTACGCTGTTCTTTCGCAAAAATTAGCCCAAATTGCTCCTTCAGACCTAACGCAAACCTTTATTGTTAACAGCGGATCTGAGGCTAACGAGGCGGCTCTGTATATGGCCCGTAAGTATAAAGAGAATCCATACATTATAGCTTGTACCCATGCTTACCATGGTCGGACTCAACTGGCCAGGGAGATTTCCAGTGCAGGATGGAGAACTGTGCCTGAATCTCATCCTTCAGGAGTACGGTTCACCCCTTATGGATATTGCTACCGATGTGCTTTTGGAAAATCGTATCCTGATTGTGATATAGAATGTGCTCGTTATCTTCGGGAAGTCATTCGGACACAAACTAATAACGCAATCGCTGCATTTATCGTAGAACCGATCCAAGGAGTTGGAGGAATTATCCAACCTCCTCACGAATTTTTCCAAATAGCTTATGAAATAATAAAAGAATATGATGGTCTTTTTATTTCTGATGAAGTACAAACTGGGTTTGGGCGCACTGGCGATCATTGGTGGGGTATTCAGAATAATAAAGTAAATCCTGATATCATAACTATGGCTAAAAGTTTTGGGAGTGGGATTCCTATTGCAGGTTTCCTTACAAAGCCAGAATACGCTGAAAATTTCACCACGACCGATTCATTTACCACTTTTGGGGGTAATCCGTTATCCTGTGCAGCAGCCGTGGCGGTTATTGAAATAATCCAAGAAGAAGACTACATTAAAAAAGCTAAAACACTTGGTGAAAATTTTAAAAAACAACTTCTAACCCTGAAGTCAGATCATAAGATTGTTGGTGATATTCGGGGACAAGGAATGATGTTGGGGATAGAACTCGTCAGTGATCAAACTTCTAAGAAACCTGCAACCCAAGAAATGCTACAAGTCATGGAATTATGCCGTGAGCAAGGACTCCTTATAGGAAAAGGGGGAATTGATGGAAATGTTATACGGATCCAACCTCCACTTGAATTAACGAACGAACAACTTGAAAATTCTTGTCAGATACTTGATTATGCATTTAACACAGTTGAGAAGAAGCTCTAAAAAAATAGAAAAAATAAAAAAATAATTATTACCAGATTTCAGTGCCATTCTGAAAACTGGCTGTAAACATTTTCGCTGGATCATCAGTAATCTCAACATTTGGTACAGATTTCCTAGCAAATCTGCCAAATTCTTCAGGTACATAAAGTACAAAATCTAAGGGTTCGATTTTACCTCTTTTCACGTCTTTCATGTATCTATTAATAGCCCGTGGGTCTGGTTGATTCCGAATATTTCCAGCATATTGACCTCCATTCTGGGTTAAATCAGCATAGAATAGGGCGTTACCATAAAATCCTGGAACTCCTATGGACATGGGAAATTCTGGACCGTATACCATTATACCAGTTTGAAGATATTGTGCAAACTTAGGACTTGGCCACTTTCCTTTTCCACACATACGTCCTGGTGCGAACTGATCAGGAATATCAATAGGCATTCTAGAAACACTGAAAGCAGCAGCACACATAGTGGATAAACTTCTTTCTCCCATAATATCATGATTTTCAGGATTATTTTGCTTGTCTCTGTATCTGTACATCGAACTCATGAGGTAAAAGAATCCTTTTAGATAGCCCAATTTTTCACTCCCCATTAATGAAACGTATTTGGCAGCAAAATTGAGAGTAACTGACATTGAACCCAGTTTACCAAATTCCTCCAAAGTTACTACCCCATCACCATCTTCGTCAAAATGCTCTAAAAACTCTTTTTTTAAGTTCGTACCCTCCAATTCATCAACGGCAGCTAAGTAGCCTAAAGTTGTACGTTGAAGATCCCATGGTACTTTATACATATCGTAAAAAAGGGTTTTGGTTAGAACGTCCGAAAAATTTCCGTTTAAAACTGACCCTAAATGTCCTTTTAGTGAAATTATAGGAGACTCAGTAATATAGTCATAACCCATAACATGATAACTTTTTTGCCCTATCCCCCTCTTTTCTGCGCGTTTAAAAGTAGAATCTCGAGCTAAAATACAGTCATATCCTTCCGTAGAGATGATATTATTCCCCTCCCTTACGGCTATGGGTACTTTTTGTGGAAAGCCGTCGGCTGTTCCTCCCTCCAACTTAACATCAATAGATTCTTTCAAGGAAACATTGGAAAACATATATCGAGCACATAAAAGATCAGTTGCAACTGGATCTAATCCTGCAAAAACCATTCCCTCTGGGGTTTTTATTCCATTTCCTTGATGGTCTATATTAACTGCTTCAATGCCATCAACAATATGAAACATTAAAATGCCTTGATTTTTCACTGCTTTAATAATATCAATCATTGTGGCAAGTATCCCTCCAGTTTTCTTTAAAATATAATTACCTTGCGCATCTCTTTTGGGGAGTGATTTTTCATGATCGATTTCAGGTACCCAAACTTGGTGCGGAATACCTGATTTCATTCCTAGAACCGTAGTTCCATGAGGAGCAGCATAATCCCATTTTTGATCTCCTTCACTTGCGTATTGCATAGGATATAGTCCTATCCCTAAGTTTTTTATGACGTTCGTAAACAATGTAATACCATGAACTTTAAATTTGGGGACATTTATTAAAACGCATCCAGGATATGCTTTCATATCCTCGGGATCACCCGGATTACCCCCAGTTATGGCTTTATGAAGTGTTATTGTTTTATAATTCACTCCATCGGGTATTTCACATTCTTTTCCCTTATTTGGATCATCATAAATACGGTTTAAATCATAAACCATTAATTTATCAGTAACATTTCCAGGGGGTATATATGTGCCATTAATGCTTTCTTCGTGCCCTCTAAATGGATCCTCATTATCACCTTCTTGTAGTGATTCGGACAGATACTTACGAACAAAAATAAAACCCCATCCTCCATAGAAATTACCTGACATTCCCTCGATAACAGCTTCAGTAGTAATCTCCCTTCCCTCAGGATTTGTTTTTGAATACATATTAGCCGCTGCGCTCATGGCTGTTGCTGCTTCGCCGAGTGTCATCTTATAATAACTAATTCCCGCTTTTTCATGAAACCACCTCATTAAGGCAGCAATGAAACACCAATCCGTACAAGCAGCTACTCCTATATTCGGACCATGAGTTTGTGCATCTATACACATAGGACCTACAAGGTTAGGTTTAAACAAAAGCTTTTGACCATTTTCTAATTTTTCCTTCATTTGAGCTATAAATGATGTCGAATGCTCCAAGGGAGTTAAGGCAGAATCAAGACATTCATATGTATAATCTATTTTGGTTTTTATTTGATCCCAACTCTCTTGATCAGAGTCATTGATAACCTTTTGAAGTAGTAAGGGAACGCCCAAATACGATTTGCTGACATCCATCCTTATTACTCCTATCGGTGATCCAGAAGAATCACTTTCTTGAGTTCCTAAGGGGGAATTAAAACTTACTTTTTTTTGGTTATTCATAATTATCGCCTTCAAATTGTTATAATATTTTAAGAGTTTAATCATTCTTATTGTAATATAAAGTTTACCGATAATAAGACTTAGAAAAGAGTTTTAACTTTTTAGACTAAATTAAAAATTTTTTCCCTCTTTTAGAAAGATGAATTCCAGAAATGAGTTGATTGAGTGGTCACCGAGAGTTCCCCAACATAAAATCCGCTTACTATATGAAAAAGATGCAAAGGGTATAATCGATGAGGATTTAATTGATGATATTGCTTTTAGTTTTCTAGTGCGATGTCAAGATATTATCACTGTGACAGATGCAAGTCTAGGTAAAGTTAAGTGTATCAAATGCGAAAATATAATCTTTCATAAAGGGAAAAAAGAGGCTATTCTTAAATGTAAGAATTGTTCCTGGGAAACTACTTGGGGAGATTATTTTAAAAGCTATCATAGAAAGCAACTTCACGGAGGAACTGCATTAAGCGCATTTAAAAGATATATTGCTGATTTACCGAAAGCACGGTCTTATGAAGAAAAAATGATCCTCATTGATCAACTTATTCATGAAGTACATCAGTGGACAGGCCCAAATTTTAAAGACCCTGTTTTTACAAGACCTGCAGCCGTCAATTTAATTAGTGGAAGGATGCACGAGGTAATGACATTCTTAAATAAGCTCTCTAGAGGTCTAAAAAGAACTAAAACTAAGGAGAAATGGTCAGAAAAAATCCTTACATGGGATAAATATATTGAAGATAGAAAAAGGAACTTTACAAACAAAAAGAAAAATAATTAGTATAAAATAAAAAAAAGAAATATAAAATTATATAGGTTCAAAACCTAAATCTACTCTTGTTTCTCCTCTTATTTCAGTTTTAATAAAAGTTGCTTTAACGGGCATTCCTATTTTGATGGTATCAGGTTTGCTTTCATCAACACCAATTAATTGACCACTAACCATAGGCCCCTCATCTAATTTTATAACTGAGAAGCAATATGGTTTATTTCTATCGTAACCCTTTTCAACAAAAAAAGGTGTTCCTACAGTAATACTTGTGAATGCTGCAATGTTTCCTTTCCCTGACATTTTAGCCCATTCCATATTTACACTGTTACATTTAGTACATAGTTTTCTAACAGGTACATAGGAAGCACCACAATCTTTACATCTTGAACCCATTAGTTTCTTCTCAGATAAATAATCAATATAACTTTTAATAGTAAAATCTCTTTCACTCTCTGTCATTTATTTTCACCTCTATTTTTCAAAAATAGTTACAACACAAGTTGCCCCTGAACCACCTAAGTTATGAGTCAACATACGTTCCACATCAAATTTCACTTGTCGATTCTTCTCAGCAATACCTCTCATTTGTTTGAAGACTTCTACACAAAATGCTGCACCAGTAGCACCTACAGGATGGCCTTTACTCTTTAATCCACCACTCGTATTAATTGGTAATGCCCCATTTCGCGCTGTGTCTCCATTTCTAATCGCTTCAACAGCCTTACCCTTTTCATAAAAGCCTAAATCCTCCAAAGCGACTATTTCTGCGATAGTGAAACAATCATGAACTTCTGCTACTTGAATATCTTTAGGCTTAAATCCCGACATTTCATACGCTTGTCGTGCTGCCTCTTTTGAAGCAATAAAACTAGTTAGGTCTTCTCGATCATGCAAAGCTAATGCGGCACTCCCTTGACCAGTACCAGCAATCCAAATTGGGGTATCAGTATAATTTTTAGCGACATCTTCGGCTGCCAAGAATACACACGCAGCACCGTCTGTAATTAGACTACAGTCAAATAATCTTAAAGGATGGGCAATCATTGGATTTGAACTACTTTTAAGATAATCAAACTCATCTTTCCAATCTGGCACTTCTCCCCCTGATCTTTCTATCTTTGCGATTTTATTTGCCATTAAGTCAGATATTGACCTTTGCATTTGAGCATAAGGATTCTCCTTTCCATTTTCATGGTTTTTTATAGCAACTCTCATTAAATCTTCCGCAGTGGTACCATATTTATTAAAATGTGCTGACGCTAGAGTCGCGTATAATCCTGGAAACGTCGCACCAGCAGGATATTCAAATAAACTGTCGGATGCCGTTGCTAATACATCGGTAACTCCGGTTGTAGGTAGTTCCGTCATACATTCGACCCCAGATACGGCGATAACATCATGTACTCCTGAAGCTATAGCTAAGATTGCTTGACGTAAGGCAATGCCACTACTGGCACAAGCACCCTCAAAACGACCAGCTGGTTTTGGAGTTAAGCCAACTAGATTTGCCATCTGTGGTCCCAAATGACCTTGATGATTAAATAAATCTGAAGAATAGTTTCCTACATAACACGCATCAATATCTTTTGGCTCAATTCCGTTATCAACTCTGCTTACAGCGTCTAACCAAGCGTCGATCCATAAATCGGGATTTCTTTTATGTGGAAAGTGAGCACCAAAAGTACTCATTCCAGCTCCTATCATTGCTACTTTTCTTGCTAATTTACCCATAATTTCACCAATATTTTCTTCTTATTAAATTAATTTGAAATTCAAAGAAATGAATTATTGAGAAATTAAATTTGTTATTGTTTTATAAATAAGTTTGAAATTAATCTAGAGGTTTGAAAAATGCTAAATTTCAAAAAAGATTCCAATAAAGGATCATTTATGAATCATCAAACTGTAACAAAGATCATTCTTCTAGGAACCGGAACGCCCAACGCAGATCCTAAACGATCAGGACCATCAGTAGCAATCATAGTGAACAATTTTCCCTATATTGTTGATTTTGGTCCAGGTATTGTTCGAAGAGCTTCTGCAGCTAGGTTGAAAATGTCTATGTTGACAAAAGCTTTCTTAACTCACCTACACTCTGACCATACCACAGGTCTTCCTGACCTTATTTTTACACCTTGGGTATTGGGTAGAGAAGAACCGCTTGAAATTTATGGTCCCCCTGGGATTAAATCAATGACAGATAACATAATTTCAGCATATCAAGAAGATATTAATGAAAGAATTAATGGACTTGAACCTGCTAATAAAACGGGGTATAAAGTACTTGTTCAAGAGTTTAAGACTGGGATATTTTATACTGACTCTAATGTCAGAGTTGAAGCTTTTCCAGTTAAGCATGGGTTATGGAAAGCTTACGGTTTTAAAATTTATACTCCAGATAAAGTAATATGTATTTCAGGGGATACAGCACCTTATGTTAAACTTATTGAGTATTATCAAGGATGTGATATCCTTATCCATGAAGTGTATTCCTTGAGTGGATTTAAAAGACGCCCATCAAAGTGGCGAAAATATCATTCCAGTGTTCATACTTCAACCTATGAATTAGCCGAACTCGCAACTAAAGCTAAACCTAAACTACTAATTTTATATCACCAGTTATTTATGGGTGTATCTGAGGAGGATCTCCTGCGAGAGGTTAAAGATTATTATCAAGGTGAAGTTGTATCGGGAAAAGATTTACAAATTTACTCATAATCCCATTCTCTACCACGTTTTAATGGATAACTAATCATGAAAATGCTTTAACAAAATCCAAATTAAAACTAAAATACCCAAAATTGTTATGATAAAAGGGGTAATGTAATTTACATATTCAATTAATAATCCTGCTATAATTCCCGTAGGTATTAATCCTACTCCCCGTATAAGTGATATGATTCCAAATGATTCAGCCTTTCTTTTTCCGGTTTCGTCTAAATCGGTAACAGTCATACCCTCTGATGGAATAAAAGCGGATACACATATACCCATTAAAAACTCCCCAACAATCAAAAAGGCAAATAACAGTACCTGAAATCCTAAATTCCATACAATAAATCCAGTTATTATTAGGGAGAAATAACTGATACCAAAGATTTGACTTAAGATCAAAGATTTTCTTTTCCCAATACGATCTGCTAGGTGACCTGCGGGAATTTGAAAAATAAAACTCGAAACACTAAACCACAGACTTATAAATGCAATATTTGAAACTGAAAGGTGATAATAATCGTATAATCCCGCAACATAAAGAACGCCCGATGTGCCATAAATTAGACCGTCTAAAGTAAAAAAAATAATGGTATTTCTCGTTTTGGGATGTGTTAGCATTTTTTTCCACAAATTTAAGGTTTTTGTTTCAGCCTTGTCTGGATTAACTGGTTGATTATGGTTTACCTGATTAGGATCGGAAAACACAAAAAGTTGAATCATCCATTCAATGAAGAAGATTCCTATAGAAATTAGAAAATAGGGTTGAATATTTGAGATTAAATCGAGGGTCACAAAAAATTTGCCAGCGATGCTCCCCACAAACATGGCAAAAACTGTAAGCCCAAAATTGAATCCTCTTTTCTTTTCCTTACTGCTTTCAGATGTAAACATCATGACTCCCAGACCTCCAAATGAACTTCCTATATTAGTAATTATTATTCCTAACACTAAAATTAAAAGAGTATTTGCGGTCATAATCAAGATAAATCCAAGGATGAGAATGGGGGAACTCACAACAAACAACTTCTTTCGACCATACCTGTCAGATAATTTCCCGATAAAAGGTCTCGGGAAAGTAAATATAACGGTACCTAATGTCGATAGAACTCCAGTTATGAACATAGATCCCGTAAAAGCTAGAACATAAGGCTGATATACCGCAACAAACACGCCCCCTATGAAACCATCTATTAAGAGAAGAAAAAACATACCCTTGATGTTTCTACTCTTTATTTTTTCTAAATTCCCAGATGTTTCATTCTCTTTCATGGTTTCCTCCCCCCTGAACATTGACGTCTTTTTCAAAAAATCTGAGCAAAAACCATATCTTAAAGATGATTCCCATTATAGTTATGATAAAAGGAAAGATATAATGCACACGGGCTATTAAGAGTCCTGCAATAATTCCCGTAGGCATGGTCCCGATTCCTCTAATAAGTGCTAATATACCATATGATTCTGCTCTTCTGGTTTCATCCAAATTTGTTGTAATAATAGCATCAGAAGGTACAAATGTGGTTTGATTTACAATCCAAATAATCTGCCCAGTAATTAATAGGGGAAGTATCAAAGATTTAAAGCCACCTGACCATAGAAAGAAGGACATAATAAATAAAGATAAAAATAATAACCCAAATAAATCACTAAGTATCAAGGTTTTTCTCTTTCCTATTTTATCAGTGAGATGTCCTGCGGGGATTTGGAATAGGATAAAACTAATCTGGCTGCTAAAAGATAAAACGGCTATGTCTTGTTGAGTAATACGGTATTGATTAATAAGACCTGCAGTATAAATTGATGTAGAAATGCCATAAATAAAAGTATGAAAAGTGAAATAAAACAAAAATATTCTAATTTTAGGTGTTGT
>JAEOTL010000202.1 GCA_016839845.1 Promethearchaeota archaeon | reverse complement strand
TTAGCAGAAAAGTTAGGGGATCTAAAGAATCAAATCTCTTCTAACGCAGTTAAGCTTGAACATGTTGAAAATGATTATAATCGTAAAAATAACGACTACTCTAGATACCTTAGCAGTTTGAAAAGTGAACGAGAGGAGTTCCAAAATCTTGTAGAAGATGTACTCAATGAAAAAGTAAGATTAAACATAGTCTTCTCCTTTTAAAACCTATTTACCTTTAACTATCTTGAAATCTCGATTATTATTAGCATTTTTTTTCTTAAGTGAGAATTTTAGATTGCTTTTTAGAAATTTATAGACCTCAGTGTGAGTAAGATTAAATATTTTTAAATACTCATAGCCTACGAATAGATCCTGTTTAACATCAATATCAAATCCTGCTCGAAATGAATCGTATATATACACTTTTTTTATCCCCTTTTCCGAAGCGTTGTTAAAGAGTGCGACTAAAGAAGGGACGCTTGGGTCTGAAAAGGAAGATTGAATGACATTTGGTGGATTCCTTGCTAAAATTGAAATTCCTGCCGAGTGGATTGCGGGACAAACGACTAAATTATGATAATTTATTTGAGTATCAATTTCATAAAAATCCTGTGCAGTTATTAAAATTAAATCCAGGAAAGTGAGAACCGTTTGCTCAGAATTATATTTTTCACATGCAATATTATTTAAATCCCCAATAATTTCATCAAAAGACTTGGGTGGTTTTGATATTTCTTCTTTAATCCCTATTAACCCATTTTCTTCTGCAAGTTCTAATATTTCTATAGCATTGGAGTACACAATTTTATGTTTGAAACATTCAACTTCTTTAAGTTTATTACAAAGGTCTTTAAACATAGCAAGAGTTAACTCTTTGAGTTGATCTACAGAAAAACAATCTCTAAGACGAGATTTTGTCTTTGACAAGGGAGCTACGGGAATAAGTAGTGAACTCATAATCTTCTAAAAAAGAATTAAACAGATTTATGATTTGTAGTTGTTAAACTCAAAAATAACCTTTATTATTTAAGATTATTTAGTTCCTATTTTAAATTATCTAAAATCTGAATGCATATACTTTCAAAAGCTAGCTCAACATTCTCATTACACTTGGCGGAGGTTTCAATATATTCGGTTCCTAATTCCTTAAGCTTTTTCTCGATTTTTTCTTTAGAAACTTCCCTATTAATGTCAGATTTATTACCAACAATGATATAGGGGATGTCCCCACTTAACTCGTTTAATTTTGAAATCCAAAAATCAACATTCTCAAAGGATTCTTCGTCGTTCAAGCTAAAAACAACCATCGCTCCATGCGCTCCCACAAAATAGTATTTATTTGCGAAAAGTCGATCTTGTTGACCCCCTATATCCCAGAAGTAGAGTTTAAATCCACCCTCTCTTATATCTCTCTCTAAATTCGGATTTTCTATACTTAATCCATCAACAATTTTATCCATATTTATTTCTTTTATTAAAAAATTTGCACCTAAGGTTGGTTGATATTGATCACCAAATTTGTTCTCCACATATTTACCCAAAAGTGATGATTTTCCTACTTCTGGGTCTCCACACAAAATAACTTTTCCACGATATGACACTTATCTGTACTCCCTAAGATTTTTTGTTCTATAAGTTCTTTTTGTTAAAATATTTCCTTTTTAAAAAATTTACACTTTTTGATATTACAAAACCTCTGTGGCATATGGGGCTTTCTTAGATGTTAATTTGATCGTTTTGCATTGGTTTGTAATGAAGTATCTAAATAAGTGCTCATACCCAATAATCTGTTTGGGGGTACCATTCTCTAACCATAATCCAGATGTGTATTCAGGTGCCTCTTTCACTTGGTCTAATGTCGTCAGGAGAAATTGGTTATCTGCGATCAGTAATCCAAAGGGAATGACATTATCACCATCGATAGAGTGGACTGTAACCGAAACTTTCAATAGTTTCTTAATTTCTTCGTTTAGTGCGTCATAATATTTTAACGCAATAACAACCTGAATCTCGGAAGAGAATTTCCTATTCCATAATTCACGTAAAATCCATTCAAATCCCCCTAGTTCATCCATGAGTAAATCTGGAGTTATAATAAAAAATA
>JAEOTL010000201.1 GCA_016839845.1 Promethearchaeota archaeon | reverse complement strand
TTTATCAATCAAAGACCTCGGTTATCTGGGTATCGAGAAAAATCTGGCTATTTCAACCATTTTCGGCAAGGTTCAAAAAAAAAGCCCATAATCGAGCTTATTGGGGACTCCCTCCCTTGGCAGTTCTAAATTTTTTAATTTTTAACTCAGAATTAATGATAACTATCATTTATTTTCTCCAATTGAATCCTTAATTTCTTTACAAGTTCTTTTGTGGATAAGTAAAAATTTAATACACTCGATTATTAAAGCGTAAACGGAAAGTAATACAATAATTAATTAAAGGTTTTTTCACTATTTTTTTTTAGGTAGATGGATCACACCCAGACAGTATATAGAGAGTTACAACAGCATTTGGATAAATTACCCGTCGGGTTTCCTCAGACAGACTCTGGGGTGGAAATTCAAATTCTAAAACTTCTCTTTACACCTGAAGAAGCCCAAATAGCACAGAAACTTGGATTAATACCAGATACTTTAAGAACTGTGTATAGGAGAGCTAAAGATATTATTGATTCAAAAGAGGAACTAAGAGTTTTACTCAACAGTTTAGTTGAAAAAGGAGCGATTTTCGGGAAAAAGAAGGGGAAGAGAGTTTATTATGCAAATGCCATGTTCATCATTGGGGTATATGAATTTCAAGTCCCGCGGCTCACGAGTGAATTTATGGATTTAATGCATCAATACATCGATGAAGCTTTCGCAGAGGAGTTTTTAAAGACAGGGATCCACCAGTTAAGAACCATACCAATAGAAAAGAGCTTGCCAGTTGAATCCCCTATCTATAAATACGATGATGTTATAAGATTAGTGAAAAATGCAAAGGGACCTTTTGGTGTGGCTGAATGTATATGTAGAATTGGAAATGATCTGCTGAACCAACATTGTACTCAAACCGATCTTCGCGAATCATGCTTAGTGTTCCGACAAACAGCTAGATACTATATTAACCATGGATATGCACGTCCTATATTCAGGGAGGAATCCATTGAAATATTGAGAAAGGCAGAAGAAGCAGGATTAGTTCTTCAACCAGGAAATTCTAAACGCTTGGGTTTTATTTGCACTTGTTGTGGGTGTTGTTGTGAAGGATTAAAACTTGCAAATAAATTTCCCCGCCCATCAGAACTATATATAACCAATTATCATGCTGAAGTAGATGGTAATGAGTGTTCCGGTTGTAGTACATGTATCAAACGCTGTCAAATGAAGGCGATTTCTCAAGAGGATACTATTGCCTCAGTTAATTTAGATCTTTGCATTGGATGTGGACTGTGTGTAACCACGTGCCCAAATAAGGCAATATCCCTGATAAAAAATAAAAAGAAAGAAAAGCTCCCGCGCAGTCGATTTAGACTTGTGTTAATTATTATAAGGAAAAAATCAGGGAACTGGGTTACGCTAAAGTATATCCTCAAATATGTTTTCAGTTTGAAACTGTATTACCTTTTGAAGAAGAAATAATAAGAGATAATTCCTGTAGTGCTCTAAAGTTATTAAATCTTTCGTCGGGTATCTTTTCTTATAAAATCTTGGAATACCTTATTATCCTCATCAATAAATTCCCAAAATTCCTCGTAAATTTCATTTAGTCGTTTCTTTTTCTTTTTTGGCTTAGTTTCGGATATCTTACTACGCTTGGGAATATATTCAAGATAATTGCCCTCTAAAATTAGATTTTCTAAGAGATCTTTATCGCTTTTTCGTGGAGATGGGTCCTCTCTCTCATTTTTTACAGAATTGAATTCGAAATCGACTTTTTGATACCCACGTACAGCAAAATTCTTATCAACAAATGCTTGAAATTGGTGTTCACATACTAAACCTTTCGCAATCGACATTGTGGTTAATCCTTTAGCTTGAGCGACAACTGATTTGGGAAAATTTAAGCTTTTCTTGGTTTTGCATATAGGACACGTAAATATGATTGTTGCGGGATTGTCGTAAGAAGAGGACTCAGCTATTTCAGTAAGTTTAGTAATTGCCATAATAACACCTTCTTAATATATTTAGAAAGTAAACATAAAAAATCCTATATAAATCTAAAGAGGCTGAATAAATAAGTAAACTTGAAAACCAAAGATTAGTCGGAATTTAGGTATTTTCAGAATCAAATTTTAGATTCATATTTGTCTCGTCTAATTCAAAATTAATGATAAGGTTCGAGACGAGATCGCTTTCAATTTTAAACGAATGCTTCCCCTCAGTTAAATTGGTTAGAGTCTCTGCATTTAATTTGAGTAGAACACTGATACTGTCACCTAAAGCGATGGTCCTCCCGCTTAATTCTCCTTTTAGGATATCCTCTACCGTAAACAGTTCTCCTTTATGGTAAATTAAGAACTGATTTTTCAATGTATCATAGCTGAGGGAATCTTTTGAAATATTAATGGGCTCATCGTCTAGAAGTATTTTGAAATACTCAGATAGATCAAGACTATCAAAATCAAAGCTTTCCAAATTGAAATCACCAACTTCTATGTTTTCGGGAATTTCAAAAGGGATAATTAAATTTAATACTTTAATTTGAACAGAATCAGCCTTCCCATCCCCCGTTGTATCAACTGTATAAACGCTTTTTTTGGGGGGAAAAATCTTTCTAATCAAGACTTTAAATGCAGATAAATCAAATGAAATAGGTAATCAACTTGTACACTTAGATTTTATGACATATATTAGTTAATGAATTAAAAATTTTGTTCTATTGTTCTATAAGTCTTAGATTTCTATTTCAGAAATCTTGACTGGACGATTTTCTTCATATGATTTCTGAACAGCTAATGCTACCACAACATTTTGCAATCCTTCCTCCCCATTTGGTTCGGGATCCACATTATTTTGCAAGCATTCAACGAAGTATTGTAATTCTGCTGCATAGGATTCCATATAGCGTTCCAGAAAGAAGTATGGGATGTTATCTTCCTTTACTTTTTCAGTTGTATAGAGGCGTACCGTATTGGGGTGTTCATTATCAGCAATCGCACACCCTTTTGACCCAAAAACTTCAACACGTTGGTCATAGCCATATACTGCTTGACGAGAGTTGTCAATCATACCAATGGCACCATTTTTTAGCTTTAAAATAATAGCTGCAGTGTCTATATCTCCTGCTTTTCCAATTTCAGGGTCAACTAGAACAGCTCCAGCTGCATAAACCTCCACAACTTCACTCCCCACCTGATAACAAGCCATGTCCCAGTCGTGAATAGTCATATCAATGAACATTCCCCCCGATGATTTTACATATTCAATTGGAGGGACCGCGGGATCCCGCGCTGTAACCTTAATAATTTGGGGTGTTCCTATCTGACCTTCCGTAATCATCTGTTTCACTCGCTTAAAATTTTTATCAAACCGTCTGTTAAACCCAATCATCAGTTTAATCTCTTCTTCTTTAACAACTTTTAATGTTTGCTTAATTCGAATTATATCGGTGTCAATAGGTTTTTCACAAAAAACATCTTTCTTTGCTTGGGCTGCTTTTTGAATAAATTCAATATGACTAGGGGTAGAAGACGCAATAACAACAATGTCGATTTCAGGGTCATTAAAAATATCATCCGCGTCTTGAGTAAAGTTTGGAACTCCCATCTCTTTGACGAAATCTATTATTTGACTGTCCGTTCTTACATCTGCCACTATTTTCAACTTAACTTCGGGGATATGGTGTACAATATTTTTTATATGTATCTTTCCCATCCTACCGGCTCCTATTACCCCCGCTGTAATTTTTTTTTCCATAATATATCACTTATAACCCTTTATTAATTAAAGTTCAGAATTTTAGTGGAGAAAAGAAATAAGAAAGTTATTTAAAGTGAAGAAACCAATAATTAATCACCTTCAATTTGAGTATTTTACATGAAAAAGAGATAATATCTTATGAATGAAACTGATGTCCAAAAAATATCCTTACGTAGGAAATTAGCATTTGCGTGCGGAGAAGTAGGGGATAACGTGGCTTTAAACACTTTTACTTTTTTAATTTTCACATTTTACTTTACCGTTGTAAAGATCCCTACTCCATTGATGACCGTTGGATTCATATTTTGGGCTATTTGGAATGCGATTAACGATCCCCTGATAGGTTACCTCTCAGATAAAACAAAAAGTAGATGGGGGCGGAGGATTCCATGGCTGGTTGGTGCTACGGTCCCTCTGGGGATTTTGATGGTGCTATTGTTTACACCACCTTCCACTTTCACTCAAAATAGTTCTGTTTTTATATACTTCATGATAATATTGATCCTGTTTGATGTTGCATATACATCATTTAACTTAAACTATAACTCTCTTTTCTCTGAAATGTTTGTAGATATGAGAGAACGTAGTGCAACTGGAAGGATACGGATTATTTTCGTATTGCTTGCAACGATGTTTGCGTTAGTATTTCCTACCTTTGTGATCGAAGATATCACAAACGAATTCGGGAATCCAGCAACATTGACTCAGTATCAGATTACTGGAATCGTCGCAGCAATTATTATTATCGTTTTCTATGTTCTAATTCTCAAGTGGGGAGTAAAAGATCCCAAACATCTTTCTAAGGATGCAGAATCTGCAATGTCCTTTGCAAAAACACTAAAATTTACGTTTAAACATAAATCGTTCCTTTGGTTTCTCTTTCCTGCATTAGGAACCTGGTTGGTAATCAACATATTACCCACCTTAGCACCGTTATTTTTTACTCATGCTGTTGGTATTAACGATCCAGAATTTATCGGTATTCTTCTTTTAGTTGATTTTCTCGTTGCCGCAGCCTCAACTCCCTTATGGGAGAAAATTAGAGTTAAAAAGGGAGCCAGGACCTGTGGATTAATTGGAATTTCTGTATGGATTGTAGCTGTATTACTTTTTGCATTTTCGTCCGATTTTGTAATGGCCTTAATATTCATGTTAATTAATGGCTTAGGATTAGGTGGAGGGCTTTATTTCTATGATCAATGTATTGCAGAGATTATTGACGAGGATGAGATTACCTATGGTGTGCGACGATCTGGAATATACTATGCAGTCCTTAACTTCTTCATTAGGTTCTCAATGATCCTAAATTTTGTGATTATCGGTATGGTTTTTACATCTACAGATTGGATGAATTATGATCCTAATCCGGGAGTCGATGTTATCTTAGGATTGAGGATTTTAATGGGTGTTTATCCCGCGATTGTTCTAGGACTCTCTCTAATTGGTATGTATTTCTATCCAATAAAAGGAGAAAGATTAAAAGAAAATAGGAAAAAGCTAACTGAACTCCATACTAAAAAAATAAGTGATCTACGATAACTTACTTTCCATTTTTTTTTTAATATTTTAATCCTCAGTAGCTTCAATTATAAAAAAAAAGAAAAGTATTTTATCTAAATTTTTCCTCCGCAATATGCGCAATATTGTGCGGAGTCTTTAGTTATAGGTGTTCCACAATTAGAACAGAATTTTCCCCGTTCTTCGGATATCTCACCCTTTTCTGGAATAGTTAAGTTTTTTACTTGACCAGTTTGAGAATTGAATTTGGCTCTTAGTTGTCCAGATGCTTTTAAATCTAGGATAATAGCCTGAATGTCCTTATTCGTAATCCCTGTACTTTTACTGATGTTTTCAACTGAAGCTTCTGGATTTGCTTGAAATTCAGCGAGAACGACATTTCTCAGCTTACTTCTGTTAGCAATAGCGTAGAATTGGCTTATTAAAATTGCGATCCCGATTGCTATTGAGATGTAACCCCACCAATGGGTTAGTCCTTCGGTTAAGAAAGTATTAATTCCCCAATACAAAAATCCCCCTGCAATGATTATAGTGCATAATGAAAAGGAGTCTGAATATTGATTTTTATTATATTTCATTACAAGTCATCATCTAAAAATGTGTTATATAGTAGTTCAGTACGAAGTTTTATAAATAGTGATATTTTTTTTTAAAAAATTGAGTTTCTGGAAATGTTTGAGACTAAATAAGGACGGCTCTTCCTTTTAGTTAGTTACAATACAATTGTTAATTATATTGAAGATAGATGAAAAATCTATTTGATCATCCATCAAAACCACTATAATCTTCGCTAATATCTTAACAGAAAGAAGATAGTAATTACTTGCATGGATAATATTAAAATCGGGGCTATGTACTCCAATTTCCGCTGTTATTTCCTCTGCTAACTCATACAATTGAGACATATTTAACCCTATTGAATTTTTATTAAATTCGTCGCTAATATATGATTTGATTACTGCACCGTTCTCAGAAGTAATTAGAATAAAGTATAGTCCCGATTTTCCGAACTCCTTTACTAAACTATCCAGAACTATATTTTCTTCTAAAGTTGCAGTCATCATGATATAATTTATTAGTTTGTTTATATATAATTTTGGGTAAACCTATATATTACTCTTCGAAATCACGTACGAATTATTTTATTTAAACATATCACTTTCTTGATTTTTTAAGACTTGAGGTAATAAAGTCGAATTTGAAAAAAGAAAAATGGGCCTGGCAGGATTCGAACCTGCGACATCCCAGTCTCCTCAAAGGAGGGGGCTATATCCTCACTTGCCGAAGCCGGGCACCCTATCCAGACTAGATTACAAGCCCATCTTTGATCTAAATCTTGTAATTTCTTGAGCTTTTATTAAAAAATCATCAAGTAGGTTATTATATTTCATTCTTGGTTTCAAAAAAAACTTTGCTATCAAAAAAATAGAAATCATTTAAGGCAAAAACTAAGAACTTCATAAAACTGACAGAGATTTAGTTCCTTTTTGCACCATTTCATTAACGTATCTTATAAAAAGGCGGAAAAGCTTGGTGAATCTTAATCCCTGAGTTAGACTCCCATCCACTTTAATTTTTCCCTTCATAAAGGCGTCGGTACCATCCAATTCACGCCTAAGGATTTTAATAAAGGTATCTTTTTGATATCTGATTCTAAAAGAAGCAGCCCGGTTAATCCCTTTCTTATACAATATCGAACCATTTGCCACTTTAAACCAAAAATTATAATCAATATCAGTTATTAAAATTTGATAAATATCATCATATTCTTTTATTTCTTCTCGGAGTTCTTCAGTGCCTTTAATAATAGCCACAGTAAATTTAATCATCCTATCTACAGCTGCAATAAATTCCTCATCATTATTTTCCAATGCCAGAACAGCAAACCTGAAACTTTTTGAATTGAGCATATAGATCAGTGGCACACTGCCGACGAATATATTCTGTTATACCTTAAAAAATCCCTAGTATTTTCATCATCTTTAAACAATATAAATCTTTCTATTAGGAGTTTTAACTTGTCTCAGAATAAAATTTTTATATTTTCTTTTATTTAGTACTCTGAGAAACTTTTTTTATTTGCATAAAATTGTAACTGCGGCTATAGTGTAGCCCGGTCCAGCATTCGGGACTGTCACTCCTGCGACGCGGGTTCAAATCCCGCTAGCCGCGCCATTTTCACTCAAATAATCTAATCTATTTAGTTTTCTTAAGATA
>JAEOTL010000200.1 GCA_016839845.1 Promethearchaeota archaeon | reverse complement strand
GAAGATTGGGGTTTTATTGACATTCATGATGTAACTGGACCATTAGCTAGTGCTATTCATGAATCTCCTTATACTGATTATCTAAAAGAAAGGCGATTATTAAGAACGCATAAGTCATATATTTTGAAATATCTTAGGAAATACTGGGCTGGCAAAGCTAAACCTTGGGAAACTCCTCCATGTCCTCTCCCGACAGAAGACCATTTAGATAGTTATATCGGTCGGAAGGCTACACAATGGATACACGATTATAATAATCCTAAACCCTTCTATCTTCAAATATTGTTTCCCGGTCCACATGATCCATTCGATTCACCTCAAGAATACAGGGACATGTACAAGTCGGAGAATATGCCCTTAGGAATTCTGGAATGGCCTCAAGAACCAATTTATCGCTTAAATAAGAGAGGACTCCGTTGGGGTGGTCTTAAAGATATGACAAAAGAACAAAATCAACTATTTCGAACATTTTATTATGCTAAAATAACATTAATCGACTTCTACATAGGAGAATTAGTAAAAATTTTAGCAGATAAAGGTTTATTGGAAAATACGTGGATTATTTATAATTCTGACCATGGAGAAATGCTTGGTGATCATTTTATGAGTCATAAAGTTGTATTTTATGAAGGAGCTATTCATATTCCGCTCATAATGAGACCACCAGGAGGAATCCCTGGTTGGACTTGTAAAGGTCTAACAGACCATCTTGACATTACAGCTTCCTTAGTAGAAATAGCTGGTGCAACTCCATTAGAAGGAAGTGAGGGAAGATCTTTAGTCTCACAGGTAATGGTCGGGCCTGATAATCTAGGTGCTCAAGAAGGAAAAGAAGTTATCTATAGTGAAGTTTCTGGATTCTCAATGGTTCGTAGTGATAAATATAAATTAGTAATTAATTCTGCGAGTAAACAACCAGTTGAGATGTATGATTTAAAAAATGACCCAAATGAATTGAATAATATTGTTAATGATCCTTTATTAAATGCTGCACGACAAGAGTTGATTAATAAATATTTAAATAAGCTTCTTGATAAAATGGATGAAAGCAAATTTGAATTCTTTCAAGAAGACAGTACTAGAAGAGCAAAATCTGGAGAAAGGCCTAAATGGGCTGAAGAATAAACAAATTAAATTTTTTTTTAAAATATTAGGTAATCTTAAATTCTAAAGAAACGAATTAGATTTATTTTAAGATCAAAAATAAAAATGAGAAATATTATGGGAGAAAAACCAAACTTTGTTATTATTATGCCTGATCAGCATAGAGCGGATATTATGGGGTGCGCGGGGCACCCTATTGTTAAAACACCAAATCTTGATCGGCTTGCTTCGGAAGGAATTAGATTTAAGAATACTTTTACTCAATCACCTTTATGTGTTCCAGCAAGAGCGGCTCATTTATTAGGACGGTATGTCCATGAATTGGGTACTTATTCAAATAGAACCTTCATTCATGAGAGGTGTCCTGAACTAATTCCACACTCATTTCTAAACATTTTAAAAGGTCATGAGTATAAAACAATCGATATAGGTAAGCAACATTTTGTTCGTCATTTCAATAAGGGACGAGCAGCAAAATTAGAATTAGGTACTTTAGATGATCATGCGAAAAATCATGAATCTGGAATGAAGGAATTAGGTTTTACAGAAATTCAAGAAGTGTGTGGAAAAATGGAATCGAGAAGAGTGGGTTCCTTCTATACTGATGCATTAAAAGCACATGATCTTTTAAAAATTTATCAAGAACACATAGGAAAATATCCAATCCTCTTAGCTGAACCAATACCTTTACCAAATGAGTATTATATAGATAACTTCGTGGGAAATTTAGCAGCAAAATGGTTGCAGAGTTATGATAATTCTAAGGAGTCCTCCAACCCCTTTTGTTTATTTGTTGGCTTCCCTGGACCACATGATCCTTTTGATTGTACAAATGAATATGTAGATCTTTATAGTCCAGAGGATGTTAAATTAAATGACGAAGAGATTCAAGAACCAAAAAGACCTTTTCCTCAATATGTCTCTGTATCTCGAAGCATTAGTAGAAGTAAATTTCTTACTGAAGATTATATTAAAAGAAGTAGGACAGCATATTATGCAAATGTATCACTGATAGACCAAAAGATAGGAGAGATACGAGATATCCTAGAACAAAAGGGATTATTAGAAAATACGTGGATCATTTATACAAGCGATCATGGAGAACAGCTTGGAGATCACAAACTGTTTATGAAATTCGTTTTTTATCGATCTGCTGTCATGATACCTTTAATAATTCGTCCTCCTAATGGGATGACAGGAAAAGTTTTTGAACAGGATGTTGAATTAGTTGACATTCCCGCAACTATTTTTGAGATTCTTGGTATTGAACCTCCTCCTAACCATCGTGGAAAATCTCTAATACCTTTTATACGTAATGAGAAATTAGATGCGAATTATCATCATAAAGAATTATGCATTAGTCAAGTCGGGAAATTTATAATGGGAGCTACTAAAAAATGGAAATTTGTTTTTAACATAATTTCAGGAAGATTATTAGAGTTATATGACAGAACTAATGATTATTACGAAAATAATAACCTGGCTCATAGCCCAGAAGGAAAAAAAATTGGAAAAGATTTATATAATAAATATTTCAAAGATATTGAGCCTAGAGGACAAATTGGGAAGGAAATTTTTTAATAGTTTAAAATAGAATAATTAAGGTTGAGAAACATGAAGGAAAAAATGAATGTTTTATTTATTATTACTGACCAACAACGTGCGGATCATTTGGGTTGTGCAGGAAATCCTGATATAAAAACCCCTAATCTTGATAAACTTGCAAGCGAAGGAATTAGATTTACACACACTTATGTGGCCAACCCAATGTGCATGCCTAACAGAGCTACAATTTTTACAGGAAAATATCCGAGTGTTCATGGGGTAAGGTCTAATGGGATCAATTTAGATACCAATATTCCAACAATAACTCAAACTCTTCTTAACAATGGCTATCATACCTGTTCAATCGGTAAAATCCATCTAAATTATTATGGTTCATCTTATAGTAGGAAATTCAAGTCTGTAGAATCAATGATCACTAGTGTATTCGTTGATAAAGATAAAAAACCACCTATTCCGAAGCCATATTATGGATTGGATGAAGTAGAATTTACCATAGGGCATGGATGGGCTGTTGGAGGACACTATTTAGATTGGCTTGAAGAAAGGAATCTAGAATATTACAAGTCAGTGAAGTATAATGCTCCTAAACTCTTCGATTATATTACGTATGATCCTACAATCCCAGAAGAACTTTATCAAACATCGTATGTAACAGAAAAAACCATCTCATTTCTTAAAAGATTTTCAGAAGGGAAATATGGAAGCAAACCCTTCTTCCTACATTGCTCGTTTCCCGATCCTCATCATCCTGTCTCACCTCCTGGAAAATATAAAGAGATGTATGACCCTAATGAAATCAAAATTTCCCCAACGTTCAAAAATTTGGAGAGTGTGCATGATCATGAAGTATTAGGGGTATATTTTAAAAGAAGAAGCGCACGCAGAATACAAGAAGAACAAATGCGAAAAACCCAAGCTTCCACTCATGGGTCAGTTTCACGCGGAATACCAGAAGAACAATTACGAAAATTCCAAGCCTACACTTATGGAACAATTTCAATGATAGACCATGGAATAGGGCAAATAATAGCAGCATTAAATACTTTTGGGTTGGAAGAAAACACGATAATAATATTTACAAGCGATCATGGGGACTTTATGGGCGATCATGGAATAATAATGAAAGGACGAGCGCATTACCAAGGAGAAGTAAAAGTTCCCTTTATTTGGAAAGTCCCTGGTATAACTAAACCTGGGACGATAACTAAATCACTAGCTAGTACAATCGATATACCTTCTACAATTCTTAGTCTCTTGAATATTAAAAGGAGAAACTACCCTCCTGGAATGCAAGGGTTTGATTTAACACCAATTTTTAAAAACCCAGAAACGACTGTAAGAGATCATTGTATAATTGAAGAAGATGAAGATACTTTAAAAGATGCGACGGGACTTCCTCCATTTAGGGCTCGAACTATGATAACTGATAGGTATCGAATTACAGTATATTACGGAAGAGAGGAAACTGGAGATCTTTTTGACTTAGATAATGATCCAGATGAATTAAATAATTTATGGCATGATCCAAATTCAAGGGAAATTAGAAATAATTTAGTGAACAAACTTCTTCACGAGATCATCAATATAGATGATCGTACTGTAAGACAAGCTAGAGCATAATTAAACTTTATTTTTTTTTTTAATGTTTAATTAGCAATATAAAATATATGAATAAAAGAGAATGAGATTGATATTATAGTAAGAATTTACTCCAAATTTTTCAAGCTAGAGCGTGATTTTAAAGTTTAATTTTTTTTAATTTTTTATTTAGGAATATAAAATACTTAAATTAAAAGAATATGAGTTGAGTGTCATCAGCGAAAAAATGAATGTGTTGTTTATAATAACCGATCAGCAACGAGCAGATCACTTAGGTTGCTCAGGAAATCCAATTTTAAAAACACCCAATATTGATAAATTTGCAAGTACAGGAGTGAGATTTACAAATGCCTACGTTGCTAATCCAATGTGCATGCCTAATAGAGCAACCCTCCTTACAGGATTATATCCCAACATGCATGGAGTTAGAAGCAATGGAATTAATTTGCCTCAGAATGTTCCTACAATAACTCAAACTCTCCAAAGAAAAGGGTATCATACTATAAATGTCGGTAAAATGCACCTGCAATGGTATTTTCTTCCTTTTAAAAGAAAATCCTTTTCTGCCGAACAGACTACCAATTGGGACAATCCTAATACAGCACCAAAAATAAAAAAAATATTCAAATCATCTTACTATGGGTTTGACGAGGTAGAAATTTCTATAGGGCATGGTGATATTTGTGGTGGACATCAATTTGATTGGCTAGTAGAAAAAGCTGTAGAATATAAAGAATCGTTGTCAAAACTTTTAGGGAAGAACACATTTGAAGATAAAAATTCAATCTTTACAGAACTTTTAAAACTGAGGAGGACCAGAAAACCATTTCGTTTCATTCATAAAACTGAATTGCCAGAGGAACTTTATCCAACCACATATGTTACGGAACGAACAATAGCCTTTCTTGAAAGATACGTTCAAGGAGAATATGGAAACAAACCGTTTTTTCTCCATTGCTCATTTCCTGATCCGCATCATCCTGTTGGGCCCCCTGGAAAGTATAATGAAATGTATAAACCAGAAGATATCCCTCTCCCTCCAAGTTATAGTGATATTAAGAATTTGTACCAGCACAAATTCTTAGGTCAATATTTAAAAAATCCCCCTTTTCGAGGTACTCTAATAAGAGAATCAACCGAAGAAGAAGTTCGAGATTTTATTGCTTTAACATATGGAGCTATTTCAATGATAGACAATGGTGTCGGTAAAATCCTATCCTCATTAGAAAAATTAGGGTTGGCAGATAACACCATGGTAATTTATACAAGCGACCATGGGGACTTAATGGGAGACCATGGAATGTGTTTAAAGGGACCTAATCCCTTCAATGGGGTATTGCAAGTCCCTTTAATATGGAAAGTGCCTAGACTGACAAGATCTGCTATTTCTGACTCTTTAGTAAGTTCTATTGATATTCCTAAGACAATATTAAACCTTCTAGGTATTGGTCAACGTCGTCAGCCACCGGACATGCAAGGATATGATATAACTCCAATATTAGATAACCCAAACATGAAAATTAGGAATTGTTGTTTGATTGAAGAAGATGAAGAAGTTGATCCTTACAAGATAAGATTACGCCATCTGGTTACAGAGGACTATAAAATTACTTTATATGAAGGCTTGAGAGATTACGGAGATATCTTTGACAGAAAAAATGACCCA
Organism: Promethearchaeota archaeon; assembly: GCA_016839845.1. The sequence goes on along the minus strand of JAEOTL010000200.1, from coordinate 2,086 downwards.
AATGAATTACATAATTTATGGTATGAAAATAGAGAATTAAGAAATGAGTTGGTAAATGAGTTATTTCATGAAAATCTTAAAGCTCAAAGCTGTTATCCTCATAGGCAATCTTTAACATAAAATGGTGATTACAATAGTCTTCAATAAATTACCTTTCTATAAACCTAATAACTAACCAAACTCTATCTAATACAATGATCGAGATCTTAGTAAAAAGATTAAAAAGTAATCCAATAATATATCCAGAATTAGATTCTAGTATAGGCTCGAATATTGCAGGTCCTTCTTTAATTCGGGTACCGAGTTGGATTGAAAATCCGCTTGGAAATTACTACCTCTATTTTGCTGGTCATAAAGGTACCTACATCCGATTAGCGTTCGCTGAAAAGTTGGAAGGTCCTTGGAAGATTTACAGAAACGGAAGTCTTCACCTTGAAGAATCGTATTTCCCTACAGTTCCTCCAAAATTAAAAATTAGAACAAATATGCTAGATAGCGATGTCCCCCACATCGCATCCCCTGATATACATGTTATCGAAGATAGGAAAGAAATTAGGATGTATTACCATGGATTAGAATCAGGAGGACGACAATTAACTAGAGTTGCCACCTCAATAGATGGAATCCACTTCAACGCCAGACCAGAGATTATTACTCCCCCATATCTTCGAGTTTTCCATTACAGCGAGTATTTTTACGGAATGAGCATGCCCGGGATATTTTATCGATCTCTAAATGGTTTAGATCATTTTGAACAAGGAAAACGACTTTTTCCTATTACAATGCGACATTCTGCTTTGAGGGTTGTAAATAATCAGCTAAAAATATTTTGGACCAATGTAGGGGAATCTCCGGAAAAAATCTTATTATCGACTATTGAATTAACCGAAGATTGGTTAATATGGAAGCCGTCCGATCCTATTGAGGTGCTGCGACCTGAAGAAGACTGGGAAGGCGGAAACTTGAAACCAATCCCCTCCAAACGGGGACCTGTCTATGAAAAAGCATGTCAATTACGTGATCCCGCCATTTATGAAGAAAATAACAGGATTTATATGCTATATTCTGTGGCAGGTGAAAGTGGGATTGCAATTGCTGAATTAAAATTTGAAAATTAACTATTGATTTTAACTATTTTAAGGGACTTTACATTTCCATCAATATATATTTAAAAATCTGACCGTTCCCACTCTTCGGAACCTCTTCGGAAGATAATTGCTCACCTGGTTTAAGGACAATTGCTGCACATACCTTTTGCACCCAAATTTCGTCCGGTAACCCAAATACAGAGCATAATTTAAAAATTAATTTATATTAATTTATTATTCTGCAAGTTTATATTGAGTCTAATAATAGTTCAAAACGCCACTAAGAGTTTGAGACCCAAAACTATAAACCAATCCTTGCTTTATCTATACTTAGTAGAGAAAGGAGGTAGATAAACAGTGACCCAAACATATAAAGAAGTAATAATTTTAAAACGCCCTAAAATTAAAAAAAGTAAAGTTCAAACTCTTAAAATTGAGGAACAAGAAGATCAAAGACCTCAAGAAAACAAGGTAGATAATTCCGAAAAATATATTTCAAATCCAAGATATTTTGAGGAAATCTATACTCTTAAAAAGGCGAAGCAAAAATATTATGCATCGGATATTTACGGATTTTAACTTACTCATTGCTTCATAATTAAATCTTCAGTTTTCCATCTATAATATCTATATAATCTTCATTTTTCAAAAGATTATAAGATTGTGTAGACGGACTCCATAGATATATAGGCTCACTAATTTTATTATTATCATAACCTTGTTTACGAAGGTTAACTTTTCTCAATTTATGAGTCCCCGTAAATTCCAATTCATCCTGGACTCTAAGGAAAATAGGAATTGAATATTTTGGTAAATTTTCTATCGTAAAATTAGCAAATTTCTTAAAATTAAATTGATCAGCTTTTTTTAGCTTTATCGCAACCATTCCAGCTTTTCCTTCATGTTTTGGAATTTCAACTCCATAAACAGTGCAATATTCAATTTCAGGATAAGAATTGAGGATCATCTCAACCTCAAGCGTAGATACATTTTCTCCT
>JAEOTL010000199.1 GCA_016839845.1 Promethearchaeota archaeon | reverse complement strand
TGGAACAATGTAAAATGAAGGATCATCAGGATCGGTATGCTCTATTTTATAGAGAGTTTCATAACACCAATCACGGGTCTCACTCGAAATCCCTCCTTCACCGATTAGAGGATCAAAATGTATGAAATTAGCAAGGGTTCCAACTATAAGAGTTGCGTTAGCAGATTGACCGCGAACGGGTATTACTGGTAAAAAATTAAAGAATGGGGTCACTAGAAATAAAGAAAGTATCAATAAAGTTGTTTTTCTTCTCATTTATTTATCAATTTTATTTTTTTTTAAAGATAAAACACTTTTTCAGTGTTAAAACATATTTATGTTGATGATATATATAAATATTATCAGAAATGGTAAATAAAAATAGGAAAAATCAGACAAAACGATCATATGCGAATTAGAGACTGGTCTTCTTCATCGTCAACTTCATCTTGCTTTTTCTTTATATAGCTGTATATGAACCCGATGATAATACTCAAAACTATGGCAAAGGGCATGAATATCCATAAATAAAGTCCAAAAGCGGAGATATCAAAACCGGATACTAGTACATATACGAGCCATTGATAAATACTTATCAAAAATGATGAGATACTAGCCCCTATAGTGCTTACTAAAATCGCTGTCTTAAAGGGGGTCTGATTCGGTTTACGATTTCTAAAAGTGAGAATTAGTGCGGTAAATCCTCCAATTGTATAGTAGATATCACCAAACCAAAATACAAACAACCCCGGAAAAATTAACAAACCCCCAACAGCAATTATTATGAATAACAATATACCCGCAATGAGATTGTGTTTCTCATATATTAAAAGAACTATGATTGCCGCAATTGCAATAAATGGGAACATACTCAAAGTCAGTACTACTGTTAATGATACTGTCATATAACTACACTCTCCAATTTACTATTTAAAATATTAATTAGAATTATTCGAATCTTGTTAAAGTATTTCTTATGAACATTAAAATTTAGAATAGAAAAAGTAATTTTACCTTTTTATTTTTGTTTAAAGTTTAAAATTAAAGAATTATTGAATATTCGTAAGGAGGTATTTATCTCTAGAATCTTTATGAATTTTAATATGGAAAGAGAAGAAGGTGTGAATTTCGATGGTTATTGAGACGAATATTACAAAAATGTTAGGGATTAAGCATCCAATTATTGCAGCTCCTATGGGACCTTTTTATACCACAGAGTTAACAATAGCGGTTTCAGAAGCAGGTGGTCTTGGGGTACTAAGCCACACTGGCCTGATTAGTGAAATGCAAGCGGGAAGGTTCCCGGTAGACATAATGAAGCAAAATATGCTTGACGTAGTAGAACATACAGACAACCCTTTTGGTTTTAACATTAGAACTTCACGAACTGAGCGACCTGATATTCTCTGTAATGAAATTCCTAAATTCATAATGGAAAATCCGAAACTAAAAGACCAATGTATTTATGTGGTGACAAGCGCTGGATCTTCAAGAATGCTACCTGAATCGAAATCCTTCCAAAAATTAAAAGAAACTGGTTCCAATATCAAACATTTTCATGTAGCTCCCGCATTATGGCTTGCAGATAAGTGTGTTAAAACGGGGGTTGATGGGTTAGTGATTACTGGTGGTGAAGGGGGAGGTCATCAATCTTACGAGAGAGTTAGTTCTCTGGTCTTACTACAGCAAGCGATACAAAAGTATCCTGAATATCCTGTGGTAGCATGTGGAGGGTTTTCTACCGGTCAAGGTTTAGCGGGCGCCTTAGCTATGGGTGCTGGGGCTGTTGCGATGGGATCGCGATTTATAGCCTCCGAAGAAAGCGAATTCCATGAAACATATAAGAATATTGTTCCTCCGGCCAAAGCTCAAGATACGATCTTAACCACTGGGGGTTTAGGTCTAATTCGTTTATGGAGAAATGATTATTCCCTCCATCACGATCTTGTAGCAAATAAACAAGAAAAAATGGCTCAAGAAGCCTCAACCAGCCCACAAGAGGTGCTTGAATTAGGAAAAAAATATGAGTTAGCTTATCAAGGGAATATCAATGACGGTGCTGTTCCTTTAGGACAGAGTGCTGGGACCATTGATAAAATCGAACAAGTATCTGATATCATCGATAGAGTAATGAAAGATGCTGAAAAGAGTTTATCCTGTGCTTATAGATATGTAAAATAAATCTAGACATTCTGTTTTTTAACAATATTTTATTTTTACTACGTAAGTTGAATCAAAATGTATTTCTTTAAAGTTAATAACTGAAGGATTCTAGAATTTACTAAACTTATAAATTTTCAAAAAACAAAATAATTTCTAAAAAAAAATATTAAATTATCAAAAATCAAATGGTAGATAATATGGTAAGTCAAGAAGAAGAAGAAGGAGTAAAAATTGTAAGAACTACTTCGGCATTTGATTGTGGAGGTCGATGTCTCTTAAGGTTCCATGTTAAAGATGGAAAAGTAATAAGAGTCGAAGGCGACGATCACCCAGATCCCGATAAACAACTTCGAGCATGCTTAAGATGTAGATCAATTAGACAATACATCTATCACCCCGAGAGATTAAAGTACCCCTTAAAAAGAGCGGGTCCTAAAGGTTCGGGGAAATTTGAACGAATTTCTTGGGATGAAGCATTGGATACAATTGTAGAGAAGCTAAAAGAAACAATAGAAAAATACGGAAATCAGAGTATTCTTTATATATCTGCTGGGGGATATTTTGGGGCATTACATGGCGCTGGTGTAGCGTATGCCAGATTACTCAATGCTCTTGGGGGATTTTCGA
>JAEOTL010000198.1 GCA_016839845.1 Promethearchaeota archaeon | reverse complement strand
GAAAAGACTTTATAAAAAATTTACAGGCAAAGATATATCATCCCAAAACAATTTGAGAGAACTTATGCAATTAGTTTCTCCTTCTAGTCAGAATTCTGGATTCTCACTGCGAAGCTTAAATCCCAATAGCTCTTATCAATCAGAAGAAAAATCTACTGATGCAATTGATTCGTGGAAAGATCGTATAGATAATTGATTTAATAAATGATAAGTATTAGCAGTAAACGGTTTACTTTAATGCTGATAAATTTATAAAAGGTGTTTAAATTGTCAGAAGATAATGATTTGAAAAGACAAATACTTCTTTATTTTCTTTTTGCTGCTATTATGATTATTTTGAATTATGGTATTCAAAAATTAAACCAATTAGTATTAGCTCCCTTCATTTGCCTAAACTTTGGGCACATTGACTTTTTTCAGGTAGTATATTGCTCAACAAATCCTTTTAATATGCCAGAATTAATCGGATCAATTTTAGCAGTCGGAATTACTTATATTATTAAATTTTTCTTAGATAAATATATCGTTTTTAAAAAATCTGAGACTAAATTAAAAGAAACATCCTTTGAATTTCTCAAATACCTTGGATTCGCCATTCTAACGACGATAGAAAATATTGGAATTCAGTTTATTCTAACCAATTTCTTAAACACACCGTTAGAGATTAGTTTCATTATTGCATTATCTATTGGGTATCTAACTAAATTTTTCCTCGACAAAAATTTTGTTTTCCAGAATAAAAAAATTTAATAGATCGAATGGTGTTTTAAAACTTATGGGAGAACAAGAAGAAAAGGAAGAAGAAGAAGATAAATCGATTGTAGAAGCCCTATCAACTCTAGGTTGGGTTGAAGAGGAAGAGGAAGAGGAAGAAACTCTAAAAACGGAAGAAAATCTTAAAGAACAATTAGAGTTCTACAAAGAAGAAAATAAAAGGTTAATTGGCGAAATCAATGAGAAAAACGAAAAAATCAATGATAAGGATAGTATGATACAAACTCTCGAGACTAAAATCGAAGAACTTACAACAAAATTAGACAATAAAAGCGATGAGAATCAAGCGATACAAAAACTTAATGAAACGATAGAGAATAAAAATGATGAGATAGAACTTCTTAATACTCGCCTCGAACAAGAATCAAACAAAACACAAGAAATAATTGATGATCAAGTTCAAAAAATAAAAGAATTATCGGAACAAGTCGAGGAATACCAATCTGCAAAGAGTGATTTAGAAGATAATAAGGATAATCAAATTAAAGAATTACAGGAACAATTACAATACCTTCAAGACGATACAATCCAAAAATCCAAGTTCCAAAAACTTGAAGTTCTCATGGAAAAAAAGGACGAAATTATCACTGAAAAAGAGAAAACAATTTTTGCTCTCGAAAATTCCCTTAAAAGTGCGAATCAAAAAACTCAAGAGATACAGCAACAGTTAGAGACCTTTAATTTAGTGAAAAAAGACCTTGAGAAGAAAGGAGACCGGAATAAAGATTTGGTATTTGAAATTGAAGAGTTGAAACAAAAAAACATCACAAATTCTGAATTAGTTGACCGTCTTGAGGAAAAGTTGGAAGAAGCTCATAAAAAATCGGGTAATTTAACGGGAAAATTTGAGGTAGAATTAGGAAATTTACGAAACCTGTTGGATGGAAAGGATGATGAATTAAAATCGATAAAAGAAAAATACGAGAGAATTGATAGTGAACTTCATGAATTTCGCACTATTGAAGAAAAGATATTGAGTGACATTCAAACTATCAAAGATGAGAATCTCAAACTGGAATCTGATCTCGAGCTTAAGAACAATGAGGTTGTTGATCTTAAGAAAAGAATCAAGTTAATGCGTCGAGACTTACAAAAATCGTAAATTTAGGTCCCTCTTATTCAGTTTTGCTTTAAAATTAGTAAAAAAAGATAAAAAATAAAATAATAAAATTACTACTTTTCGCGCCAGAGGCAACCACAGTTGCCACAGAGGTATTTTTTGCCGTAAACTCTGGGGTAGTCTAAAATTATGTTAGATTTGTCTACGCTCTCATGAATCATATGAGGATCGTCTGTGTCACACTCCGGGCACTTCCTACGGCCTTCGAGTTTCTCAATAGTCCTTATTGAAGCATCAGTTTTTCCGGGTATTCCCGGAGCAGCACCAGAAGATCTAATTTCCGAAATTTCTGCCCTTACATCTTCGGGAGTCACTTCCTTGACCTCAGATTTAAATTCAGGTTGGATCTCCTTTGCGATTCTATCATCTTCATCTTCACCCTCCAGGACTGACTCTGCTTTCAATTGTACGGCATCTGATTCCTTATAATCTTCCCCTCTATCTATTGCATTAAGAAACCCCTCGTCACTTCCTTCTTCAAAAATCGTTTCTTGTTGTAATCCTGCCCTATCAGCATCAATAGATCTTGCCCATTGCCCTGCTTTAACCCTTTCTTTTACATTGCATGATTTCCCTTGCCAAATATATACTTTATTTCCTAAATCGGCAACAAAGCAGTCTTCCGATTCTAGTGAATTATTAGAATAAGGAACTTGAATCATTTTCATTGCGTTTATATCTTCATATTCTTCAGAAGAAACCCTATATAAAATATTCTTCCACTCGTTGAAACCAGCCCAATCGCCCGTGGCTACATCCTTTAGGAGTGTTTTTGCATAATTTTTTTCTACAATCTTCATAATACCCATGGAAGCGATTAAGCTAAGAAAATCTTTTGTTTCGAAACCCTGATCAACTGTAATAATTTTGGCAGCACCTCCACGTTGTTGATCCAAAGTTCTTGCTTGAGCTGCACCTGCCGTTTTCTCATCGACAGAGCATTTACTTCCAATCCACACATAGATCGTTTTCTCTGCATCAACTATATAGACATCACCTGAACTAAACACTGGTTTTGAAATTTCTTTTAATTCCCCTTTATCGATTAGAAATAGCTTCATATAAAATTTTCACTTTAAATGATTTTAAAAAGTTTTACTTTAAATGTATTATAAAACTAGGCTTATAAAAATATATAGGAATTAGGGTGAAAAAAACATAAATTAGGCTACAAGTTAAAAATCATTTAGAGCCAGATTTATTCTGTTTACTAATTCTGGAATGTCACCAAGATCTATTGAACAATAGGCAATACGAATTCCATTAACATTCTCATTCGGTTTTTCAATTGGGATTATTCCTACTTTATATTTTTTTAAGAGATGATCAGCAAATTCTCCTGCTTTAATCTTGTCCTGATTCAGGTTTAAGAAAACGAAAAAGCCCCCAGAATTGGGATCGACCGATATATTAGGATTATTAATTTTTGTTAAATCAGAGTTGATTCGTTCATATCTTGCTTTCAGTAGATCTCTAACCTGCCCTCTTGAGTTAAGGATTTGTTCTGCTCCCTTTTCCGTGAAAATTTTTTGAGTCACTCTTTGATAAAATGAATTACAATTTGAGATTGTGGCTCTGGTAAATCCTTCAAGTTTATTGTTTATTTCATTTTTAAGTGCAGCAAGTTCGTTATCATTTTTAACCCAACTTGGTTTTAAGCCATATGTGATGAACCCAATTCGACCCCCATATACTAGAAGTTCCTTTGTAATTCCATCGAGTTTTATTGGGATAATATCTTCTTCAAGCTGGTGCAATTCATAGAAAATGGATCTATTTGCAGCGTTTTCTGTGTAGACATATGGCTCATAAGCATCATCGACAAGCACAACAAAAGGCTTTTTCTGAACTTGTTGTTGTTCCCTTAAGAGTTCGACGATCTCTTTTACCTCAGTCCTTGAGGGCATGTATCCAGTAGGATTATTGGGGAAATTTAGAATGAGCACAATTTTGTTTTGAACTTGAGCAACTTCCTTAATCGCAGATTCTAAACTTTCATGATTAAAATGTTGATCTTTAAAAAATTCAAAAGATTGAATTTTGCCCCCAATAAATTTAGCGATGATATTGTCATAATTACCCCATCGTTTATTTGGGGCAATTATATACTCTCCGGGATTCAAGAATAATGAACTACATTGAAATATCCCATTCGTAACACCTGCGGTAATAATAGGATTGGTAATAAACTTTTCCAACCGTGAGAACATATCGGTTTCGTTTTCTTTATCATATTTTGATTTGCTAATAATCCATTTTTTCCAAATTTCCCTTGTTTCATTTAACCCTCCGATAGAAGAATAGGGGACAATTTCCTTTATAGGAAGTTGTGTATATTCAGAAATTTCATTTATGTAGCAGGGTAACCAATCAGAACTTCCTCCATTAATAAAATCTCGTTCAAAACCAAAAGCAGAACCAATCGTTCCTATTATGTCAGCCTCCTTTTTAGCTCTTCCAGACCAGTAGAAAATACCGTCTGGTAGAAAGATCCGTTTTCCTAGCTCTGAAAAAGCATTATAAAGTGGCGTGGATTGTATATAATTAAAATTCATCTTAAGTCTTTCCAATTTATTCAAACAATTTGATACTCTTAACTATAATAAATAAGGAATATTATTCAATTTAACTTTCTGAAAAAGAATAACTATGTTAAATATCTTCGTCTTTTCATTTTTGGTGGCACTAACAGGAGCATTAACACCTGGTCCACTATTGACATTTACTGTGTTTAAATCGCTTACACAAAAAAGAGGTTATCTTGCGGGATTATTCATAATTCTCGGTCATGCAACTATTGAATTAGCTCTAATCTTCGCTTTACTAGGTGGGGTTTCACTGCTATTTCAAAATATAATTTTTCTTACACTAGTAGGAATTATTGGTGGTTCACTTTTGATTATTTATGGTATTTTAACGGCTCGAGATACCATTCGAACAGATTTTAATACAGACGTCAATATGAATGAACCTGAACTAAAAGGATTTCGTGGTAATAGTTTTGTGGGAGGTATCATTGTAAGTTTAAGTAATCCATATTGGACCTTTTGGTGGGCAGTAATTGGTTTAGGATTCATGGTTAATTTTAATATCAGTTTCTCTAATCCACTTGCACTCCTTATTTTTTTCATAGGCCATGAATTAGGAGACATCGTTTGGTATCTTCCTGTATCAACTTTTGTTTATCTAGGAGGGAGATCTTTGAATCCAAAGATTTACAAATATGTTTTACTCATATGTGCGGGATTTATGGTTGTTTTTGGTATATATATGATATTTAATATCCTTTTTTTCCCCCCTAATATATGATCTGCATAACATTTGGTTATTTTAACCTCTCTCCTTTCTAAAACATAGATCTCTATAATCATTTTTTATCCCCTATGTGATTCTGATTCTCATGGAAATGAATAAATTAAATGCTAGTACGAGGTCACTCCTAATTCGAAAGCTTTTAACAATATGTCCTGTTTGTAAGAAGCGAATCTATGGGAGGGATATTGATATATTGAATATTGACACTTCTAAAATTAGTCATTGGCCATTAAGATACATTCATTGTCATGCAAATAATAATTTCCCGTTGCACGCTTTAACTATATACTTGGATAATAACTTCTCAGTAAGAGGAAATGAAGTTTCAAATTTCCTGAAAATCGAGGATTTTAATTAGGTTTCTTAAAATTCTTCTAGTTCTTGATCTTCATGCCCGTCAAAAAGATCGGAATGAGGCTCCAGAAAATGGTTTTGGCACATTGGACATGAATTATATTTAGATAACCAAAATGCTACACAAAGATAATGGTATGTACTACCACAAAAT
>JAEOTL010000197.1 GCA_016839845.1 Promethearchaeota archaeon | reverse complement strand
CTTTGACTATTGTTCGCTATACCGGTAACTGGAAAGGTTCCTATATGGGTTGGGCTAATCCCTTTTCTGCGAAAATATCCAGAACATTGCCTAAGCTAAAAAACTTCTTTATGATTGGTCAATGGGTTGGGGATACAGGTGTATCTGGTGCAGCACAATCAGGGAGGGATAGTATACAATATATTTGTAAAAAAGACAAAAAAAAGTTTGTTACTACCACACCATAATTTCTTTTTTAATATGAAATTAAACTCTTTTTAGATGACAAAAATTATTAACTATTTCGTATTAAATTCCTCAGTTATCTAAAGAAAATCGTTACTTACAGTAATTCTAGAGGTTAACTCGTGGATTCTGAAGCAGAGAAAATATTAACACTCGTTGCTGAAAGAGCACAATTAGCTGAGGGTATCGAGGGAGTTCGCTCGATTCTACTAATAATGTATCGCTTTCCTTCTCTTAAAAATAAGAAGGTAGCTCAAAAAACAGAGATTGCCATTCCCACACTTGCTGCGGTTAGAGGTGAGTTAGTTAAAGAAGGAATTATTGAGAAGAAAAACTTTCTTGGTGAAAAAGGAAGAAAATGGGTAAAAGAAAGATTAAATTTAAGATTTGATTATGATCCTTTACCAGGGAGTTTTGATAATGCAATAGAAGAGATCCCTGAAGAATTTTCAATACTAAATAATATCAAGGAAATAATTCAAAATAGACCAGATCCCGAATTTGCGCTTGATCAATCGCACGCTGACTTTTCAACCATTGTAAAAAGAACCCTTTTTTTACTTAAGAAGGGAGATATTGAAGGAAGACGGATTATCTTTTTAGGAGATGATGATAATATATCTCTTGCTGTAGGGTTGACAGGATTAGCGAAAGAGATCACAGTGTTAGATATCGATAAAAGAGTTTTGGATTATATTAAAGAAAAAGCAGGGGAATATTCCTTTCAAAACTTTAATATTGTTCGTTATGATTTAAGAGAACCATGTCCTAAAGAGATTGAAAACAGATATGATGTAGTGGTGATGGATCCCCCCTATACCGTCCAAGGATTAAGATTGTTTTTAAAAAGAGCGAGTCAAGTTTTAAAGTCTAACATTAATGTAAAAGATCAAAATTATTCAACAGTTGGGAAAAAATGCCTTCTTAGTTTTGGTAATAAACCTCCAATAGAAATGCATAAAATACAATCATCAATTTTAGATCATGGATTTATAATTAAACAAATGATTCCAGATTTCAATCGCTATAAGGGAGCTAGCATAATTGGCCAATTTAGTCATCTTTTCTATCTAAGTTCAGTCATATATTCACAAAGTGAGTACAATCTGAGCTTTACTTCTCGACCAATTTATACTTCTGAAGTTAAAAGAGAAATTATCCCTCCTTTTCTTCCAGTTGGCTTTCATTTTGTTGGGGAAATGCGATTTGAATCTCAAAATCAAGTCATGGACAATGAAAAAATACGTCGCATATTTATGGATTCCTTAATTTCTTCTGAGTTAATAATTAAAGATATCTATAATCACAATTATGTTCCTTATGGGTACAGTATCATTGCTATTTTGGAGACTAGTCATGCTGCACTTCATACGTGGCCAGAGCATGGATATATAAGCATTGATATCTTTATCTGTGATGAATTTGAGAAAGGTTTAAATGCAATAAAGCAGTTAAAAAATAATTTTAAACCAGTGCAGTCAGAATTTTTCTATATGGAACGTGGGAAAGTAGAAATAATAGAATATAAACAACTTGAATTATAAGAATAAGTTTATTAATCGTAGGATCTGAAATATCATAAATCAAAAATCTATAAAAATTAAATATTGAAAATGAAAGAATTGAATAACGACAACATAGGGCATTATGAGATTATAGACTTTCCAAAAGCAAGAATTCCGACTTTAGATTTTCTTACTTTAGGAGATAATAATCATTATGTTAAGGGTTTAGTAGAATTTGATGTAACCGAAGGTAGGAACAAAATTCGAGAACACGAGAAAAATACTCAAAAGAAAATTTCATTCACAGCTTGGCTTCTTAAGTGTATAGGACAAGCCGCAAGTGAATTTAAGGAGGTTCATTCTATGATGATGGGAAAGAGTAAAATCGTCAAATTTGAGGATGTTGATATCTCGATAACTGTTGAAAAATGGGTTGAAGGTAGGAAAGTCCCAATGCCCCTAGTTGTGAGAAGGGCGAATAAAAAGACTGTGATCCAGATAAATGATGAAATAAGAAAAGCTCAATCTGAGGAAATAAGTGAAGCAACAGTATTAGGAAATCACACTCTGAAGAATGATGTGAAAAGTTATGTAGCTCTGCCAAGATTTCTCAGAAAATTTATGTTAAAGAGAAAATACAAGGATCCAATAAAAGTAAAACAAATAATGGGTACAATTATAGTCACTTCAGTTGGAATGTTTAGTAAAATTCAAGGTTGGCCCATTCCAACAACTGCTCATCCTCTAGCTTTTGGTGTAGGAAGTATCACAAAAAAACCAGCAGTGGTAGATGAAAAAATCGAAGTTCGAGAGTTTTTAGCCCTTACAGTTTTATTCAATCATGATATTGTCGATGGTGCTCCCGCGACTCGTTTTATTTCTCGATTAGGTGAGTTAATAGAGAGTGGATTCGGGCTTCTTAACTTAGAGTCTTTTATATTCTTTTAAGTTTTGTACAATCTTTCATTAGATAAAAAAAAAAGGATTTTCTTGATTTATTACTTTTTCTTTATATATTTGTTATTAATATAAATTAGGATAAGGGTCACAGAACTCAATAGAATTATCCAAACGCCATAATAACTAGGTATAGCTGGTGCTCCATTATTGGTACCGTTGTCTTCACTGACAGTAAGTGATCGTGTTATATCTCCACCTTGATTGCAGGTTGCAATTACTTGTATTGTTGCTCCAATATTAGCATTTACAGTATATTCATATGAAAAAGAACTTGGAGATGGTTGACTTGTATAGGGAGTGGTTAATACACTAGAGCTATTAACCAAAACTTCTACAGATTCAACGAAATGAGTACTTGGATTACTGACACTGTGAGTTATAGATACTGTAAGAGTTTGAGTATTAGAATTATAACTTAAACTCATACTACTTGGTGAATGGGCTTTTACACTGATTGCATTTATGGTTAAGAAAAGGAATAGAAAAACTCCAAAAGCAATAATAATCTTTCTTTTTAACATAATTAACCTTTTCAATTATTTAATAAATTTCTTGATTCTTTATGAGAAATTACTATTTAATACTTCTCATTAAAAAATAAAAGACAAGAATTGAAATTCAAAAAAAAATTTAGTAAAGAATCAACTAGAAATCGATATCTTTTCCTATCCCTTCTTTTATTGCTCTATCATAAACTAATTTGCCAACCGCTACATCTTGAGCACTTATTCCCACAGATTTAAAAATAGTAATATCTGAATCGTTAGCTCGCCCTTTTTGTTGACCTGTAATAATATCACCGATAGAAATGATATTATTCTCATTGATAATTCCTTCATTTATTGGAATAATATAATCGCCAGCTTCTGCTAAACATGCTTCTTTCAATCCTGCTGTGAGCAAGCTAGCTCTCTTAATAATTGTAGAGTCCAATTCACGTGCTTCTGGTGCATGAGCTCCGATGGAAGAAATATGAGTTCCTTCTAATACTTTTTCTCCAGAAAAAAGTGGCGTAGTACTAGTTGTTGCTGCTACAATAATATCAGTACCAAAGAGAAGATTATCTCCTGATTCTGCTATTTCAATTTCAATTCCTAATTCTTTTTCCAGTTCTTTTTTGAAATCTTCAGCAAGATCTTTGTTTAAATCATATACTTTGCATTTCTCTAATTTTTCATTTAATCCCCAATAAACCGCAGATACTTGCTTTCTTGCTTGAACTCCAGCACTATAAATTCCTAATGTAGTACTATTTTTCCTTGCTAGATATTTTACTGAAACACCAGTAGCAGCACCAGTTCTCATAGCAGTTATAAGACTTCCATCCATTATTCCTACAATATCACCTGTATTTATATCTTGAACCATAACTTTTGCTAAAACTGTAGGCATCTTATACTTTTCTGGATTTTTTTTGTATACAGATACAATTTTAGTAGCAAGTGCATTCATTTTCCCTCCTATTATCCCCGGCATTATTAAAGTAAGTCCGGGGGCAGGATCAGTTATTGCAATTCGTTGTGGTACTAATGCGTTTCCCAAAGTTAGTTGTTTGTAAGCTTCTTCTACATATTCTAATGTATCAGGCATAGTTAATAGCTGATTGACATTTTCTTTTGTTAATATTCTTACCATTTATTCTTGGTCAACTCCATTTTTGAATAAAATGAGATTTCAAGTAT
>JAEOTL010000196.1 GCA_016839845.1 Promethearchaeota archaeon | reverse complement strand
TATTTTTTCCCAACTAGAACAGACTGGGCACCGAACATCAATTTTCGCCATAATAAGTCCAAGCTTTGTATAAGAAGATAAATTTATCGATACTTTCGATCGATACTTTCAATCTTGTATAGTTCTATAATAATTGTTGTAATATCAATATATAAATACACTCTATTGTAACAGTAAGAATGAATTTTTGCTAATATCTTTTCATCCGTCCATAATTCTTTTCTATTAGATTTGCGATAAGCAAACTTACAATCGCACTAAGATTTTCAGCAATCATAAAAGATAGTAATTTGTTTAGAAAAACAATCGAAATATAGAAACCAATAAAGAATATTACAAGAAAGATAGTGAAAACAATTAATAATGGCTTGGTAATCGGAAAATCTAATATCTGTTTTATAGTTGAGAGATCCATCTTACTTTTACGAAATTGACTTCGCAATTTCTCTCTTCTTTCAACTTGAGCATAACTTTCGAAAATTATTATGGATGCTAAGAACATTGCTAAAGTCGCCCCAATTGGTATTAGGATAACAACAAAGTAATTTCCAATACCTAATATGTACTGTCCAATAAGGATAAAAAACAATTGGAACATCCCGCACATTCCTAGTAATAATAAGCCGATTCCAATATATTCTTTTGACTTCCAACGAACTCTAATTGGCATGATGATTCTTTCTTATGTGGTAAATAATGGGCCCGGCGCGGTTTGAACGCACGACCTTCCGCACGTCAAGCGGACGTCATACCAGGTTATCCCCTAAGCTACTGCTTAGGTCTAGACCACGGGCCCTTATTTTTCAATTATAAATTAAATTAATATCCAATTTGAATGATATTAAATTTATATTATTAAAAAATAAATATTTTATCAATCTTTCTAATAGCTTAACTCTATATCTCATTTTATAAAAATGAACAATTAGGAAGGCTAATAAGCCCTATTACACTTTTAATTAGGTCTTCATAAGATTTAGTACTGGTTTCAACAAAAATTAAAAAAGAAAAATAATAAAAAAAATGAAGTGTGTTATGCTTTCTTTTCTCTTAAAGCTCGTATCATAGGGAGATCTTTTCCAGAAAGGATTTCCAGCATTGCTCCACCCGCAGTAGATATAAATGAGACATCGTCAGCTTTTCCTGCCATCGATGCAGCAGCTCCCATTTCTCCACCCCCAATGATTGTAAGAGCATTATTTTTCTTGGTTGCAGCAACCATTGTTTCTACTATTTCATTTGTTGATTTGCGGAATACTTCCTGTTCAAAAATACCTGGTGGACCATTAGCGACAATAGTTTTACACTTCATTAAGGTGTCTTTAAATTTTTCAACTGTTTTGGGACCAATATCTCCTGTAGTTGTATTATAAGTACCAGCTTCATCTATTCCAATTGCTTTCCTGCTTCCATTGTCATCAATGATAAGGTCTTCTGGAAGAAGTATCTTTTCTTTGTATTTTTCATATGTTTCAGTGATCATGGCTTTATTTGCTTCTAAATCTTCAGCTATAATTTTTCGATTTGCTTCACCCATGTCTTTTCCTAAGGCTTCAAAAATAAGAATAGCTGTTAGACCAGAACAAAGAGCATAATCCAATTTTTCATTATCAAAATTATATTTCATCGCTTTAAACTTATCAATTGCTTTTGCACCCCCAATCAACATAGCCATGGGTTTTTCAGGTTGTTGCATTATTTTCTTCAAGGCGTCTAATTCCTTATCAGTGATTGGACCTGCCATCATTTTTGGCCATCCAACAATTGATGCATGGGCACGATGGGCAGCACCGAATGCATCAACGATAACATAATCGACTAGAGGAAAGAGCGATTTTACCATATCGGTATTTTCAGCCTCAGAGAAATCTTTATACCCCTTCATTTCACCCTCAAATTTCCGTACATTATTCAGTACTAAGACTTCTCCTTTTTTAAGATCTTTAATCGCTTGAACTGCTAGGTCTCCATAGATGTCTTTTACAAATTTAACAGGTCGACCAAGGTACTTCTCAATCTCTTTCGCATGAATGTCTAAATCTACAAAATCATCTCTTCCTGGGCGAGATTGATGTGCTAGTATAATAACAGCGCTTTTTTTAAAGTATTCGTTCAGAGCGGGGACAAGAGCTCGAATTCTTGGTGAATCTCGGATTTCCATCTTATCCAAGTCAATATTAGAGTTGATGTCAACGCGCATTAAGATTTTTTTCCCTTTTAAATTCACATCTTTAAAGGATGTATAATCAATTTTCATGGTTTCTTCTCATCACGTTAGGATTAATAATTGATATAACTAGTAATTTAATATTATTTTGAGTAATTATTATCTTTTTTTAAATTTTAAAAATTTATAAAATTGGAAAAATACAAAATAGAAGAACTCCTATTGAATTTAATAGAATCTAGATTTTATGTTATCTTATCTTAAATTAATACTTGTCAATGATGTTAGCATGAGTGAAATTACTAATATCCTAAATAAGCTAATGGATAAGAAGATATCTATAGAAGAAGCTGAGCGTCTACTTAGAGCAAACCACGTTGAAGATGTAGGCGGCTTAGCTAAATTAGATATATTTAGGAAAACAAGAACCGGCATACCTGAGGTTATTTTTGCTCGTGATAAGGATCCCCAAATGGTCGTTGATTTTGCCCAATCGTTTTTAGAAAGCAAAAAATATGCAATAATTTCTCGTTATACTGCTGATCAGAAAATCCTTATCAACGAAACTTTCCAAGATTCTGAGAAATTTGACTTAGAACTTAATGAGTTAGGGAAAATAATAATAATTAAAGAAAGAAGTTATGAGTTTCCTGAGAAAAATGGAATTGTTGGAATCATTACTGCTGGAAGCTCAGATATTCCTGTTGCAGCAGAGGCAAAGGTGATTGCAGAAGCTATGGGTTGCAAGGTAATTACTTCTTTTGATGTAGGGATTGCGGGAATTCATCGACTTTTCACACCTTTAAGCGAAATGATTAAGAAAGGAGTTCACATTATTATTGTATGTGCTGGCATGGAAGGAACTTTACCTGGAGTAGTTGCTTCACTTGTTGATGTCCCAGTTATAGGTGTACCCATCTCAAGCGGTTATGGGATGGGAGAGAAAGGAAAGGGAGCTCTGGTTACAATGCTACAATCATGCTCACCTGGACTTCTAGTGGTTAATATTGATAATGGGTTTGGTGCTGGCGCTTCTGCCGCTATTATCGCCAACAAAATTTCTGAGAAGTCATAATTAGATGAAAATCCATTTAAACCTAAGATTAATTAGATAAAAAAGATAATATTTCACAATTAAAATTTATCTATTTAATTTTAACAAAGCAATTAAAGAAGATTGGTGAAATTTTTGGTAACAGCTGCTTCTCTTCAAGCATTGGCTAATTTACGTAAGTTAAATCCGGATTTTGGATGGTATGTTATTCCCTTTCTTGTATTGGTGCTTTATATCTATGGGGTTGAAATTAAAAAAGCGAGAGAAACAAATAATTGGAGTACGGTGTTTGCAGGATTAACTCTGTTAGGTTTAGATTTGATTAATGAAATATGGAATGGCTTGATATTTGCATTTACGAATCATTCAGCTTTTTGGACTACACCAGGAGCAAGTGCATATATCATATTAATAGGTTGGAACATAGAAATTGCTTTTATGTTTTCAATCGCAGGAATAGTGTTTAGTAAATTCCTACCAGAAGATAAGAATAAAAAGTTATTTGGGCTTCGTAATAGATGGACGATGGCGATTGGTTTTACTCTCTTTTCTGTATTTGTAGAGATCTTATTAAATCGGGGGAACTATCTAATATGGGAGTATCCATGGTGGCATTGGTATAATCCCGTTCTTATCTTTTTGTTAGGGTATTTTCATTTCTTCGTGGGCGCTTTTTATGTATATGACCTACCTGAAAGGAAATCGAAAATAAAAGTGGTCGGTGTAATATATGCTATAGGAATTGGATTACTAGCTATATTTCTCCCCTTAGGTATTGCAGGAATAATCAATTTCTAACTTAATTTGTTTCTTTTTTTTTTATTTAAACAAATTTCTAATTAATAAACTAGTTACTTAATGAAATTTTAACCAATGTAAAGAGCTAAAATCTTCAAAATATCAACCCTTTTTGATATTTCCTATGGTTTACTATAAGATAGGAAACTATAAATATGTAATTTAATATAACTATAATTGAACTTATTTTTATCTAAATAAAAACTAAAATTCTAATGGAAAAAAAAAGTAGTTGAGACCCCATGGTCGCAATTATGAATCATACTGAACTTTTAGAAAAATCTAAGCAGTTTTTTGAAGAGAAAGACATTGAAAACACTTTAAATCATTATGACAAAGCTATGGAACGCGTAGATCGAACGAAACTTAAAAACAAAACAGAATATATCCAATTTCTCCAATCAATCTTGAGATATTGCCAAGAAAATGATATGCCTGAACAAGAAGCGTTAGTACTAAGATCTTTAGGGAGAACCTATTCTCTTTTTAAGTACTATGCTGAAAGTATGAAATGTCATTACCAGTCACTCAAGATCCAAAAGAGGTTAGGAAAAAAAGTGGAAACTGCAGACGGTTTGGTTTTCCTTGCAGAGGACCTCGAAGTTTCTGGTAACTATGATAAAAGTATTGAAGCGTTCCAAGAAGCAACTGAAATATTCCAGGAATTAGGAAAGCTTCGAAAAATCAAAGATATCCAAAAGGAAATTAGCCGATTAAATGAATTCTCTAAAGAAATGGTGGAAGACGAGTACTTATTACATAAATTCAATGTTGATAAGTATTAAAACAAGAACATTGTCGCTTGTATATTAAGCCATTTTTTTTTATTTTCTTTTATTTTTAAATTACAATTGATTTACCTTAGTTAAGTATATTGAGGTTTTATCTGTGACAACAGGGATAACTTAATTTTTCGAGCTGGGATCCCCGTTTGTTCACTAATTCTTTTGATATCTTCATATTCTGGCTTAATATTGACAATTTCTTTACCTTTTTCTGATATGAAATAAGAGATTTTTAATTTCACGTCGAACTTTTTTCCATTAATCTCAACAGTTTGTGTGGTGATATCTCTATCTATACAGACGCGTTTCATCGTATAGTATCTAACTCCTAATGTTCCCAATTCTTGGATAATCTTTTCCATTACCTCATAAGTAAATTTTGAGTAACACAATACTTTTATTATATGACTAGGCCTGTTCTTTTTAGTCACACTTGGGACAATTTGAATATCTAAAATCTCTTCCTTTTTTAATTCATTAACCAGGTTTCCAAGGATCTCACCGGAAACATCATCAACATCGGTTTCTAAGACGGTAATATCTTCAATATAACCTTGAAGGGGATGAGATTTCATAATAACACTCGTATCTTCTTGTTCAC
>JAEOTL010000195.1 GCA_016839845.1 Promethearchaeota archaeon | reverse complement strand
GTAATTTGTGATACTCCTAGTATAGAACTTCAAAGAGGGTCCTATTTCTTTGATGATGAGGGCATCAAAGCCGGTAAAAATATATTGGTGGCAGATGGGATTCTGAGGAATTTTATCTATGATAGGAGATCTGCTTCAGTGTTAAACGGGGAACCTCAGGGTAATGGAAGGAGGGAAAGTTTTGCTCATGTTGTTCATCCAAGAATGTCAAATACTTATTTTGAGCCAGGTGATCACGATTTGGAAGAAATGATCTCAGAAGTCAAAGATGGAGTAATGATTGTGAAATCCTACTTTGGAATGGAAGACCCAATCGGAGGGGGGTGCCAATGCACTTCCAAAAAGGGATATTTAATTCAAAATGGTGAGAAAACAAAATTATTAAGGGGTATCGCATTGAGTGGATATGTATTGGATATTCTCCAAAATATTGATGCAATTAGTAATGACGAGACGAAGTTTCATGGGGGAACATGTGGTAAAGGCCACGCTGATTCAGTTCCTGTAAGTGATGGTGGAAGTTTCATTAGAATTAAAGAAGCTTTAATTAGTCCGGGGTGAGAACAAAATCAGCTTGAATAAATTGAATGTTATAGAGGATATCATCAATTCAAAGAAAATCCAAGATTACGAGATCTTCCTAATAGATCATACTGCATTTGAGTCAATAATTCTCAAAGATAAGGTAGACAATAATCGGGAAATAAACAACTTTGAATATACATTACGTATTCTTTCTCAAAAAGACAATGAAACTGGGGTAGGAATTGTTCAGGGAAATTCTTTAGATCCTAAAGATGTAGAAAAAAATATTGATACATGCATCAGATTGGCAAACACGAATCTAAGTACTAAATATTATTTTCCAGATAAGAGTTCCCCGCAGAAAGTCGCAACCTCAGATAAAAATGTAATTAACAATCCAATTAGGATGAAAGAGGATTTAGTAGAGGAACTTTTATCTGAAATCAAAGAAAAAAAGGAAGTTACACCCACGTTTGGTCGTTTCCGTGTACATCTTGATAAAATTTCTTTAAGAAATAGTAATTCAGTTGATTTACACACTCTTAAATCTTATTTCTTTATAGAATTCTCGTTAAAAGCTCAACAAAACGGGAAGTTATCTGAATATTGGCCATTTCTCATTATTAAAGAAAAAGAACAAT
Organism: Promethearchaeota archaeon; assembly: GCA_016839845.1. The sequence goes on along the minus strand of JAEOTL010000195.1, from coordinate 3,492 downwards.
TAGATTTTTCAAAACGTGTTGAAAAATGGGCAAAATTAGCCCAGGATAACCTAAAAGCCGTAGTCCCTCAACCAGAAAAGAAAGCAACAATCGTTTTTTCTCCACAAGTCTTACATAACGCGCTCAATACTGTAATTAGTGCTCACGCTTCCGGAATGGCCTATCATCAAAAGATGTCAAGATTTCAAATTGATAAGAAAGCAGCATCAGACAATGTTTCAATTATAGATGATGGTTTAATGGAAGGAGGACTGGCTACAAATGGATGGGATGGGGAAGGGACACCTCATCAAAGAAATGAAATAATTAAGGATGGAATTTTTCAACGCAGACTCTATGATCAAAAGTATGCACTTCTAGAAAACACATCCTCTACAGGAAACGGAAGAAGAGCAAAGGATGGGTCTATTGTAAATGGGATTAGTAATCTTGTGATTAAAGCAGGCGATATGGATCTTGATGAGATGATTTCAAATATAAGTACAGGATATTTAATCGAACAATTTTCATGGCTAATGCCAAGTCAGATAACAGGAACTTTTGGGGCAGAAATTAGAGCTGGTTATTCCATAAAAGCTGGTAAAATCAGCCATCCAATTAAGCTTGGAAACGTGAGTGGGGATGTTTTTGATATGATTAAGAATTGTTTATATATTACAAAAAAAAGAGAATATTTCAATAATTGCCTGTTTCCTCATATGACATTTGCTAATTTAACAGTATCCTCCTAATTTCTCATGTCTTCTTTTTCAATTTTTAAAAAAAAGATTATGAAAAACTAGGTTCTCCTTCAAATTTTCTCTCAGGTGATGGCAGCTTCACTGTTTCTTCTGGTGAAAGAATTTCTTCCAAGATATAGTTAGAATTTCCTCTTCCTAACTTCTCAAGAAACCTAACAGCTTCATACGGATCTTTATAAGGACCATGAAGTTGTGTAAATGGATGATTATCATTATTAAGATCTACATGTTTCAAGAATGGGGGTATATTTTTCTCAATTAATCCCTCTTTTTTGATAAGATCTAGCGTTGCAGTCTCGACGGCAATAATATCTTTTGACCCTACCACTCCTATATCATTAACAACGGGAGGTTGGCCAGTTCCTACACAATCACAGAAAGTTGTTATCTGTAATAAGAAATTCATGAAAAACTTTTTATCTGGTTTAAATGTCTCAAGGACTTTATTGGAGGCAATTGCCAACATTTCTTGGAAGGCGCTATAACTCTCTCGGGGAACTTTTACCGCTCCGACACTGTTATCAACTTCTAAGCAAGTAAAACATTGGTGACAATCATGATAATTTCTAATAAGATTATTACCTACTTTTTCATATCGTAGAGCTCCATAAGGGCAGGCTTCAACAAGTTTCTGGGCATGTTCAGGTGATCCCTTCTCTTTATCCCAATATTTATCCGCGTGAGATATCCCATGAATCTTCATCCAACGAGTTGGTCCTGAATATCCTCCTAAAGCCAAATTTTTAATTGCTCCCCCATACCCACATGCTCCATGTCCTTTTGCATGTGATAAATCGACGAGTACATCAGCATCTTTGAGTACTCCCCCAAGGTCAAGTGTCTTGATCCCCCTAAAATTAATCTCTACAGGGGTAGTATAACCTTCTTTAACTCCCGCTGCTGGTATAAGGGGACATCCACATGTTTCTTGAGTATACCCTCTATTTACAGCGTTGTATACTGCTGTAGGATTATCTGTAATGAAGGGATAGCCCCCTGCTTTTTTAATCGCATCCACGATCCGACGGACAAAAAAGACTGGAATTGTCTGATACCCTTCATTAAAGCCAAGATGCATCTTGATTGCAACTTTATCTTTCTTTAATATTTTTGTTTGTTCAATCATCATTTGGGTAATCTTATCTACTTTTGCTGCAAAAGAGGCAAAACTGTTCAATTTTCCATGCTTGACCGATCCGAAGTAAACTATTGGTTTAGTCGAACTCATACTCATCTCTCATTTTATGTTTTTTCATTTTTATATTCAAAATTGTTCATTGAAATTAAATTTGGGTGTTATATTTCATACCATAATTATTTTAACCTTTAAAAATTCTTATAAATTAACACTTAAGAAAAAAATAAATTAATCCGTAATTGAACTATGGCACGCTGTCCAGAATGCGGAGGATTCATGAAATATCAATCAGCTATAAAGCAAATCGTTTGCCAGTCTTGTGGACTATCATTAACACGGCATGAACTTGACCGATATTGGAAAAAAGTACGAAATGAAAACGTTACAGATGCCGATGAATCACAAAGGAAAAAAAATAGGCGAAAAGAATGGTTAGATTGGTATTCTTCCAGTAAGGAATCCAAAGAAAAAGATTATAGGTAATGAGAACCTTCCGAAGTTTACTCTACGTATTTCCTATCAAAGATATTTTCTAGTAATTCTTCTAATTTACTCGCCGGGATATCTAATAATGTAATCTCTAAGTGCCTGCCTCGTGTGGCTTCCTCTATTCTTACAGTTTTAGAAGCAATAATTTTTAGATCATTAAGTTGACGGACATATTTTCTAAAACTCATCTTTACGTGCGCTTCTATAGAATAGCCCTCGCATAGCGATTGATATTCTTCATAGGCATCATCAACCAATGCATAAGCCGCATCATTATTTATCAGAGTTTTTACAATTCCTAGTAGTGCTAATAACTCCTGATCCTTAAGACTGTCAATAATATCTGCTCTGAATGTTGGATATACATCATTCGAAGCTTCTCTGACTATATCAGAAGTTATTTGTTCTATTCCTTCCTTATCGCAATGTAGACCACTTTTGCGTAAAATTTCAATCCCGTGTCTCATATTTTGATTTTCTACTACAATTTGGGCTATCATTATCAAGAGTTCTTCACCAATAATATACTCCTTTAATGCCAACTCACTTCGGTATTCTAATATCTTCATCGATTCTTCAAAATTATAAGGACGAAACTGAATTTTCTCATTTAAACGACTTAATATTCGCTCATTTTCAATTTTCATCCAATCTGAGCCACGACATATAAGTAATAAAGAAAGCTTTGCATTATGATGTCCAAAGGTTTCTGCTATATTCAAGAAAGCTAATACTTCTTCTGGCTTAAGTAGATGAACTTCATCAATAATTAAAAGCATATAACCGTCATCTCGAACTAATTTTGAAAGGATTAACTTTAATGCTTCATCGTCAGAATAACCACGTCCAGATCCATGAGTATATTGAGATAATAGTTCTCTAATGATTTTGCTTTTCGATCTGAAATTTATACAATCAAAATATTCCACAAAGAGTTTTACATCCTTTTCTAACGCGACAGTTTTAAAATTTTTGCCAAAATAACGTGAAGTTACAGTTTTTCCTACTCCTCCTTTCCCCAATATCAGACAATTAATCGATGGTTGCTCTTTTTCTTCTAGAATTCTTCGATAATTAACTATTAAAGTATTTAAGATGTCATCTCTGCAGTAAAGTTTATCTGGG
>JAEOTL010000194.1 GCA_016839845.1 Promethearchaeota archaeon | reverse complement strand
TTAATAACGAAAAATGAGACAATATGCCCTAAATGTAAAACGCATACTCTGAGTGATGACTATACTGGAGAAGTTATAATTATTAATCCTAAAGAATCAAAGTTTGCAGAATACCTGAAAATCCATTTCCCTGGAAAATATGCTTTAAGAGTTCGCTGAATGGCAAGTTAAATACAATGTATTATTTAGCATCTAATTCTGCTTCTTTACTATATGGTACTAAAACCTTATAGAAACGAGCTTTTTTGAATTTGAGAAAATATCTATTCATAATTTATTTAAACCTTTAAACTTTTAAACCTAATATTGTATTATGGTGCAGTATAATGATCGACATATCAAATATTAAAAAAGTGGCAGTGATAGGTGCTGGAGTAATGGGCGCAGGGATAGGAGAAACTTTCTTACTTGCGGGTTTTGAAAAAGTCGTTTTGTATGATCTAAGGATGGAGATTCTAGAGAATGCCCGAAACAGAATAAAAAATGATATTGAATGTCTTAAAGATGAAAATTTGTATAGAAAAAGATATGGCTTCACTCTGGTGGTTGTAGACGATCTTAATTTTGAAGAGGAATCCAAAAAACTAAAATCTGTGGGAGTTCTAGCAGAAGGGAAGGAAATAGATGAAATTTTAACTAACCTATATTTAGAGACTGATCTTAAAAAAGCCGTTAGTGAAGCTGATTTTATTATTGAAGCAGTCAGTGAGAATTTAGAACTAAAACAAAAAATATTCCAGAGATTAGGGGAAAATACGGAAGGAAATACGGTTCTTGCAACGAATACGTCTTCAATACTAATATCAGAAATTGCAGAATTCTGCATGCGAAAAGAATATGTAATTGGATTTCATTTCCATACTTTCGAACCAATTTTAGCTCCTTTAATTGAAATTTCCCCTCATGAGTTTACATTAAAGACTGCAAAAGAAATAGGTGTTGCTGTGGCAACAAGATTACCAAGTTTTGGAAAAGATAAATTAGTTGTTGAACTTCTTAATGAAAGTCCTGGGTTAATTATGAACCGATTGAGTATTGTAGGTGGAATTTTATATGAAAGTTTAGTGGACTCGATTGTTGAAAAAGGGTACAAACTTGAGCAATTGGCGGGATTGGGTATCACGTTCGAAATGATAGATAGAATTGGGGTAGATACTGCTTATAACGTTGCAAATTATCTGAAAGGAAAATTATCACCGGATCTGAAACCTTCAGAACAAATGACCCAAATGGTAAGAGAGGGAAGATTAGGAAGGAAAGTCGGAGAAGGTTATTATGAATGGAAATCAGAAAACGAGCCTATCATAGAAAAACTTCCCCCAGATAACGATTTGATAAAATTAGTTACTGAATATTTTAATCCCGAATTATCCTTAGCCATGATGATGAATGAGTGCTGTCGATTACTTAAAGAGAGAGTTTTAACAGATTGTAATTTGATTGATCAAATTGTTTTGACTACAACTGGAATCGAAGGACCGTTTGGTAAGGGAAGAGAAAAATATCAAGAATGGTCTCAAATGCTAGATGATTATGCTGAGAAAGTAGGAATCTCCTATATTAAACCTTGTAAGATGATGAAGTCGGGGGATTTCTTGAAATTTATGGTATGATTTTTGTTTAATCGGAAGATGATAGTATATCAATCTAATTATTAATTTCATAATTATTTTTAAGGTTCCGATACTTAAAATCTTGAAATGGCAAATAATTTAAGAATCCCTCAAGGACGAAGAAAATCTTTTGCAGAACCCCTCGATATGCTCATTGCGGGATCTCGTGAAGAGACTATAATACAAGTTGAAAATATGTTTAAAGATTATTTAAAATCGGGAGTTAAATTGAGTTTCTACATTGTCGGAGATATAGTAGCAATAGACTTCATTGCAAACACATTTTTAAAGTCGTTTATTAAGATCTGTGTAGTCGATGAAAAAACCCAAAGAAACAAAATCAATATTGATTTTGAAGATTTTTTTGAAGATATTATTGAATTTCAAAATCCTATTGGTACAATAAATAAAGATTCATGGGAATTATTCCGAAACGTAATTGAAACTAATAAGAAGACGTTGATTAGGGTTACAGAAGGGGAAGAAGATCTTCTTGTTCTCCCTCTTATAGCAGAATTACCTATTAAAGAAGAGGAAGTCTGTTTTGCATTTTATGGGCAACCCCCAATCACTGATTCTGAATTTGTCATTCCAGAAGGAATAGTTATCGTAAAAGTCGACAAGAATATTCAAGAAAAAGTTAGAAATATTTTATCTTACATGAAGAAGTTCCAATGAGTTTTGCATTTCTTTAGGTTCGTCGATAAAAAAAGGAAAATTTTATTTTTTATCCTTTCTTTTGATTTTTATTGTTCAAATAAAATTATACTTAAGTATAAAGATTATCGAAGCAGAAGAAAAGCTGGTTCAAAATGTCGATAGAAATTGAAATTTCAGAAGAAAAGAAAAATCCCCTCATAGAAAGGAAAGAGTTATCCTTTCGGGTGGATCATTTTGGTGCAGGCACACCAAATCGTCTTGATATAAAGAAAAAAATAGCTGCAATGCAGGGAACTGATGCAAACTTAACAATTATCAAAGATCTCCAAACACATTTTGGTGCTTCACACACACTCGGGAAAGCTTATATTTATGATTCAGCAAAGGAATTACAGTTTTTTGAACCTTTTCATATTCAAGTCCGTAATTTAGAAAAAGAAAAACGAACTGAAATTTATCAATTAAAAAGAAGGAAAGAACCATATAAACATCTGTTTGAATATTAAGAAATTAAATCATAATTTGATTAAAATGGATTCGTCAAAATATTATAAAGTGGAAGGAGGGAAATTAGTTAGGACACATCGAACCTGTCCTAAATGCGGTCCTAGTTATTTTCTTGCAAATCACTATGATAGATGGAGTTGTGGAAAATGTGGTTATACCATATTTAAACGAAAAGGTGCTGCCAAATCAAAAGCAACAAGACGGTCTCCACGTAGACGTGTTAAATCTATGGAATAATGATTTAACAAGATCTCAAATATTTAGTTCTTATTGACATTTATATTAATAGCTAATTCAAATTCATTTTAGGAAGCTATAAGTTTTCTCAAATACTCTTTGGTGAAATACATGACGCAATTTTGTTTGGGTATTGAAAGTACAGCTCATACATTTGGAGTAGGAATAGTCGATTTTGAAGGAAATATCCATAGTTTGATAAACGATATTTTTGTACCTGAAACAGGGGGACTCCATCCTGCTCAAGTTCGAGAGCAACATTTAAACAATTTTTCCAGAATTATAGTTAGGGCTCTTCAAGAAGCTAACATATCTCTAAACGAAGTAACTTTGATAGCCTTTAGTCAAAGCCCTGGACTAGGACCTGTATTAAAAATTGGGGCTTTAGTCGCTCGTATGTTAAGTCAAACCCTAAGAATACCCCTTGTTGGTGTAAACCATTGCGTTGCACATATAGAAATAGGCCGTTTAATGTGTAATATTGAAGATCCTCTTACTTTATACGTTTCTGGGGGAAATACTATTGTTAGTGCTTATGAATCCAGTAGATATCAAATTTTTGGTGAAACATTAGATCTCGCAGTCGGAAATATGATTGATATGTTTGGGCGAGATGCGGGATTGGTACATCCTGGGGGGCCCAAAATTGAGAAATTAGCATTGGAAGGGAAAAATTATCTTCAATTACCTTACGTGGTGAAAGGAATGGATCTTTCATTTTCTGGTCTTTACACAGCAGCAAAATATCTACTTCAATCCAAAAATTATAGTAAGAAATATAATTTAAGTGATATTGCCTTTACTTTACAAGAAACAGCTTTTGCAATGCTTACAGAGGTTACTGAAAGAGCACTTGCTCATACAGAGAAAAAGGAGGTTCTTCTTACAGGAGGGGTAGCTGCAAATAAAAGATTACAACAGATGATTGAATACATTAGCAGTGAACATAAAGCTCGATATGAAGTTGTGCCCTTAAGATACGCGGGAGATAATGGCGCAATGATTGCTTGGACAGGAATACTACAATATAAATCAGCAGGGGGTGATAAGTTGATTGACACGATTATTCAACCAAAGGAGAGAATGGATAACATAAAAATCCCTTGGAGGACGTAAAAATGAGTTCTGAATCTGATATCTACAAGGAGCAACTGATCCATAAGGGAGCAGAAGCCAGTCTTTTTTCAGGCAAATGGTTTGGAAAATCTGTAATTTTCAAGCATCGAATCCCAAAAGAATACCGCTTGGAAGAATTAGATAAAAAAATTCGTAAAGAACGTACAATGAATGAAGCTAAAGCCCTAGTAAAAGTAAAGGCTTTTGGGATTAATGTACCTCAAGTTTATGAAATAAACGGTAATGATTCTACCATAGTAATGAAGTTTATTGATGGGGAAAAATTAAAAACTTGTCTAAAAAACTTGGATGAGACTAAAAAAAGAAGCTACTTTAAAAAAATCGGGATAACTGTGGCAATTTTACATAAAAATGGTCATATCCATGGTGATATTACAACGAGCAATCTAATAATTACGAATAATGAGGAGATCTTCTTAATCGACTTTGGATTGCATTACTACTCTGATAACATTGAGGATAAAAGTGTAGACCTCCATCTTTTTAAAAGAGTTTTAATTTCTTCTCATGGTGAAGATTATCCGCTGTGTTTTAAGATGTTTCTTGAAGGTTACAGATCTAGTTATAAGGAAGAAAGTATTAATAACTGTGAAAGCATAATAAAAAACATTCAAGCTATTGAGAGTCGGGGAAGGTATGTAAAACCAGAAGAAAGAGAATAAATTTTATATCAAATCGTTATTAGTTGATCTTCAGAATAAATAAAATATTTTCAATCGTTCATTTATTTGTTCGAGTAATTTGTTCATCTTAGTAATTAAATAATCAAAATATTTTAATAACTGAGGTAATCCTTTAAATAACGATAATTAAATTTATATACATTTTTTACTTATAATATATTATTAGAAAAGAGTGAAGGATTTAAGGGTAAGGAATATTACTGCATATCTTATTCACTCTTTCATGGCGTACCAAAAAACTATTGAAATCTAGGTCTTCTCGGGGTCAGTTGATGACAGTCTCAAAAAAGAATAAACCAAAGCGAAAAATGGTCAACATTACGATTAACCTACCCGAGATTTATGATGAAAACATTCAAAAATTAATAAGAATGAAGATTTTACCAAGTCGATCGGAAGCGATAAGAGTTGCACTTAGAGAATTTTTACATAATGAATATAAAAACTTAAAATTGCTTGGATTTTTTGAAGAAGAAGACTAACAGTATTCTACTGTAATTCCTAGGGTAATTTTGTATTTTCACACAAACTAATTATTTTGGGATTAACATTTAAAATCTAAAATTCAACTTAAGGATAAAAAATAATAAAGAGAAAGAAAAAATTCGATTAACTCTAACGGCGTCGACCTCTTATCTTACGAGCCTCACGTTCAACTTCTCGAAGAATAACAACATCATTGATTTTAATGGGTCCTTTTACATTTCGAGTTAAAATGCGGTTCTTATCTGGACCTTCGAGGATCCTTACTTTTATTTGTGTAATTTCCCCTGTTAGTCCAGTACGCCCAATTACTTGAATTACTTGGGCAGGAATAGATAGATCCCTCACATTTGCACCCTTAGATTTATCTAATTTGACCATATATGTTCACCAAGGCACCTATTAAATTATTTCTTGATTTCTTCCAGATTTTTTATTACACTATCTAAAACTCCTTTATTTCCCGTTCCAACGTTCTCAATAGCAAGCGCGCTAGCAGACACATTAATCCGTGCTGTGTTCCCCAGTTCCTTCTTGGTTGTTAAATAGGCATAGGGAATTCCCTTTTCTTCGCATAGTAATGGGATGTGGAAGAGAATCTCTGGTGGACTTACATCTTCTGCCATAATGACAAGTTTTGCTTGTACACGTTCTATTGACTTGGTAACTTCATTCATTCCCTTACGTATCTTTGAGTCTCTAGTCTCCGCTATCGTACTTAAAGCAGTCTTTATTTGGGTCTTCAGCTTGTCAGGAATTTTAAACTTAATATATGATATTTTTAATCATCTCCTTCAAATATACTTTAAATTTAATATATTTTCATAATTCATCGATATTTGATA
>JAEOTL010000014.1 GCA_016839845.1 Promethearchaeota archaeon | reverse complement strand
GTAATAGTAGGAAATAAAACGGATTTGGCTGAAGAAAGAAAAGTATATTATCAAGAAGGTGCTAGATTAGCTAATAGTCTTTCAAAAGACGAAAAAATCAAATTATCTTATATTGAAACTAGTGCGTTAAATGGAAGTAATGTCGAGGATGCGTTTAACTTAATTTCATATCACTACGTAATGAAAAGTAAAGAAATCGAAGATGAAAGACGCAGTGAAATATTGCTTGACATTATTAACTCTATACTGAAGAAAAAAATTGTTTTTACTTTATCATTTATAACTGAAAGCTCGGTCTGGAGTCCTGGGTTACAAATTATTACAAATATAAACAAACTTGGAGAAAAATCACTCGTAAGAGATTATGATGATGAACAGGTCTACCAATACACTAATGGAATGATTCTAAAGCAACATGAATATTCAGCACTAGATGATCTTTCCAGTTCTGATGGAATCTTTTGTGTCTTTGATGTACGTTCTCGAGAACAAATAGATCCAAGTTTTAGAGAAATGATATCAAAAATTGTTGAAAATGTGAAAGAAAATGCCATAATTTTAATTGGAATTCGTGCTTCAGAAAGTAGTAATTGGTCAGAGATAATGAATCAATTAAATGTTGATGAACTTATTGATAAAAAAGTGATAGATTTGTTAATCTTTAAAATTGGCCTTGATTTCCGTTTAGACGTATTTGACCAATTAAAAGTCATTCTCTCTGCTATAGATGATAAATATTAATACAGAGGACCAACTTCATTATTTATGGAGAATACTAAATCTGATATTGAAATAAAGGCTTTAACGCCTGATACACTTGAAGATTTTCTATATTATTTTGATAGTGTTGCATTTTCTGATAATCCTGATTGGGGCACTTGTTATTGTCATTTTTATCACTTTTCTGGGAAACCTAAACAATTTTTCATAAGAACAGCTGAGGAAAATAGGAAAGCTTCAAAAGAATTAATCCTCTCTGAGAAGATGAATGGATATATTGCATATTTAGACAAGAAACCAGTTGGATGGTGTAATGTTAATTCTAAGGAAAATTATGCAAAAATCCCTTTTAAAGAAAAATCAAAGGATAAAATTGCTTCTCTTATTTGCTTTATCATTGCTCCTTCATACAGAAAACAAGGAATTGCACGAAATCTTTTAAAATACGCATGTTCTGCTTCTCAAGAAAAGGATTATGATATTTTTGAAGCATACCCTAGAAAAGGAGAAACGTTATCAGATGCTAACAGTTATCGTGGACCCGTTTCATTATATACCTCTGAAGGGTTTTCTATCTATAAAGAGTTTAAAGATTATTATGTAATGCGTAAAAAGCTCTGAAAACAATAAGAAGCTCTTTCTTATTATGAAATAAGTAATACTCTTTTATTTTTTAACCTTCCTTAATTAATAAATTCAAAATCAAAAAAAATCTTAGATCTAAGAGCTCAGATCCATATTTGCCAGCGTTCTTCTCAGACATCGCAATTTTGTCGATCGGATAAAATTATTAACCAAAACATACTCTATCGAAAATCTTACGCAAGTTTTAAATATTTGAATGAAATATTATAATATAATAAAGTTCATGTTAAATAATGTGAACTTTAAGAAACTAACAACAAAACTAAAAAGTGGAGGAATAATAAAATGGCCAAAAAAGTATTTGCCTGGAGTCCAGTTCGAAAGTTGATGAAAGATAACGGCGCTGAGATGGTTGCTCGAGATGCTGTTGATGCCCTAATTGATTATTTAGAAAAATTAGCAAAGGGTATGACCAACAAAGCTCTTGAAATGACCCGACACGCCGGTCGAAAGAAACTCACTTTAGAGGACATGGACTTGGCAATGAAAATAGTTTAATCCAAATGTAAACAATTTAATTTCTATTTATATCTTTTTTTTCTTTATTTTCTTTATATCGATTCTAATATTTTTAGAACAATATTAATGAGAAAGAACAATTTACTTATCTTAATCTTTAATTAGAAAATTAGGAGAATAATAAGAGTATGACTATATTAGATAGATCACGAATTCGCCCTGAAATTCTTAAGGCCATTGATGAGAGGCAAAAAATCCAACTAAAAGGTGCTTTAGAATATCTTAAACTCGAAAAAAATAAAGGATTTAATCTCCAAGCTTATATGAAAAGAATAGCAGAAGGAAATGAAAAATTTTTTCAGATGTTATCGAGAAATGAAGGAAGTATTGAGGATCTTTATGGCTTTTTCACTGATGATGAGATGAGGTTACTAGTGAAATTTTTCCGTTTTGCCGTAGAATATTATATAGAACGCCAATTAGAGCAATACCCACTTCCAGAAGATGTTAAAATAGAAGAAATAGATGCTGGAGGAGTTCCTGCTGAATGGCAAATTGTACCTGGAGCTATAGAAAATCGAGTGATTCTATATTTTCACGGAGGTGGAATGGTATTGATGTCTCCAAAGAGTCATAGGGCTTTAACGATAGAAATTGCACAATATACTAAAATGCGAGTATTAAGTGTTGATTATCGTCTTGCGCCTGAACATCCTTTTCCCGCATCTTTAGAGGACTGTGTAAAAGCATATAAATGGCTTCTTTCTCAAGGATTCAAAGCAGAAAATATAATTATTGCTGGAGATTCCGCAGGAGGTAATCTTACATTGACAACTCTATTAAAATTACGAGATGATGGAATCACATTACCAGCAGGGGCAGTAGCATTATCTCCTGCCACTGACTATACAGACGAAAGCAAAACACTTCATGAAAATGCAAAAACTGATCCAGTTTTAGGAGATATTGGTATATTTTGGTGGACAACAGCTTTTTTAGCAGGAGCAAATCCAACTAATCCATATATTTCACCGGTTCTCGCAGAATTAAGTGGATTACCTCCAATCCTGATTCAAGTAAGTACTAGTGAAATGTTATATGATCAGTCTACCCGGTTTATAGAGCGCGCTAAAGCAGCGGGTGTTAATGCTACTTTACAGGAATGGGAAGATACAATTCATGTGTTTCAAGGATTTGGTCTTCATGATTTACCTGAAGCAAAAGATGCAATTCAAAAGATTGGAGAATTTGTTCAATCGCTTTTTAATAATTAACCTTTTTTTCTTTTCGATCTAGAAAATTTAAAGTTATTTAGAATCTGAATTTTTTTAAAAATTAATTAATATATCAATTTAAATCTGGTAGTAATACTATGAATTTACTTCCTTGCGAATAATCCCCTTTTATCTTATCCTCAACCCAAATTTTCCCTTTAAAAATCTCCAATATTTTGCTCACAAGAGAAAGTCCAATTCCCATTCCCTTAGTTCCTTTAATTTCTCTATTGTCTGGTTGAAAAATCAGTTCCTTTTTACTATCAGATACACCAATGCCATTATCAATAAATTCAATCTCAATGTAGTCTTTATTTTCAACTTTTTGCTTAGAAATATTAATAAGTATTTCTATAATCTCACTTTCATTATATTTTATTCCATTGATTAATATATTTTCAAATACATCTTGAAGAAGTTCATTAGCATTAGTTAAATATTCCTTTTCAAACATATCTGGTATAATAGATACTTTTCTTTCACTATATGCTTTCTTTACAAACTTTATTGAACTTTCTAAAAACCTAGCGATTTCAATCTTTTCAGTAGCAATTTCTTCTTCAGCAAGAGAAGTTAAGGTTCGGACATCAGAAATTAATTTTGAACCCCTCTCTACTTGGCTTTTAATCATGTTTGCCATATTTTCAATAAATATAGATTTTTCAGAATCACCTAATTGAAATGAAATTATTTCTGCTGAGGAATTTATAATCTGTAGGAGGTTACTCATGTCATGAGTAAAGAGATCTTTGTAGAAATTCGCCATATCATAGGCATTTCGATATTTCTGCTCTGATTCTTTTAGTTTTTGTTCTGCTAATTTTCTTTCAGTCATATCCCTTCCAATAGAGACTATTGAAATTTTTCCTCCTGGCTCTTCAAGTGTCGTAGCTTTATATTCATATGGAATTTTTCTACCATCCTTGGTTATAAGTGACATTTCAAGAGTCGTTTTCCCTTCTTCAATTAAATTCTGTATTGCTTCTTTAGCAATTTTTAAATCCTTTTCACTATAATATGAATCTGGGGCCTTCATTAAAGAAATCTCTTCATTAGAATATCCAGTTACTTCATTAAATTCTTTGTTCCATCTCAGTGCTTTACCTATTTCCGGATCAAAAACAAAGATCGTATCCTGAGATGAATAGATAATATCTTCAGAAAATTTTTTCTCGATACTAAGAGCCATCTCTGATTTCTTTCTTTCTGTAATATCTTGTCCATATATATTAGCATAATCTTCTTGTTTTATAGGTGCGATATTAAATGAAAATATGGCACCATTGACTTTAACTTCTATACGTCGTGAAATATTTTCCCCTAGTGCTTTAATTATTCCATCTCGTAAAAAAGCTGGTATCATATCACCTTCACTAACATTTAGTAAATCTCTACCTGCCTGATTGATATAAAGTATATTTTCTCTATTTATTCTCAAAACAGGATTTGGATTTTCTGATGGAAACTTTGCAACGTCAATAATCTGCTTTTCTGCTTTTTTTCGTTCAGTAATATCTCGTATGAAAATAGAAACTTGATTTTCAGAAAAATAGAAATACCTAGCTTCAAAAAAATGAGTTTTACCCCTCAACTCTAAATCATATTCTAGAATTTGAGACTCTTTAGTCTCAATTGTCTTCTTAACTAATTTTAACGTTTTAGTTCCAACTAAAGATGGCAATAGATCAATTATTTTTTTATTCAAAAAATCTTCTGGAGAAAGATATAACTCTTGTTCCTTCCCCCTATAATCCAATATTGATGTGTCTTCTGATACTAAAAAAAACAAATCTGGGATTGCTTCAAATATAGTTCTAAATTTTTTTTCAGATTCCATTAATTTCTTTTCTATTAACTTTTCCTCTGTTATATCTATAATAGATACAATAACTTTTGACCATGTACTCTCAAATCCTGGCATTATTGAGGTCCTGGCATATAGATAAATTTTCTCTTCAGTGAAGGTCTTAGAAACAATCTCCGACTCATAAATAGTTTCACCTTTAATAAAAGATAGAAATTCTTGCTTATTGTATAAAAAAACTTCATCAGTAATTTTTTTATCTATATTATTGCCTAAATTATTCATTTTCAAAAGTAAATCTTCTTTATTGTTAGCTTTATATACCTCTGCAGTTTTTCTATTCACGTCAACTACTTTATTCTTAGTCATTAGCTTTAGAACTTCTTTGGGATTCTCATCAAAATATTTCTCAAAATCAGTAATTCCTGATGATGTTAAATTATCGATATAACTTTTTGTCTCTGAATAATCTTGTTCCATCAGTGCAATTGGAGAATTTTCAAATAACTTTCTATATTTCTCTTCAGATTCTTTTAATTTTTGTTCAATTTTTTTTTGTTCAGTAATGTCTGTAAAGGTGACTGCAAAATATCCTTTTTTAGGTGAATATCCTGAGACTTTATACCAACGGTCTATAGCTTCTGAATAATCCTCAACTGTTAATGGAGTTCCAGTTAGTCCAACATTTCCAAATTTGCCTATCCAATCTGCAGGGTCGTCCTCTGTGCCAGGTAATATTTCTGTAACTTTTTTTCCTATCATATCACGAGCTTTTAGACCCGTGAGTTTCTCAAACGCTGGATTTACCTCAATATATTTGTAATCTATTGGTTTATTATTCTCATCAACAATAACCTCATGGTATGCAAACCCTGCATTCATATTATTGAATAAGGAACGATATTTTTTTTCCGATTCTTTTAACATATGCTCTGATTTCTTTTTTTCAGTTATATCATGAATAATTGCTTGAATATATTTTCCATCTCTCATTTGAATAAATTCAATTTGACTTCTAGCCCAAAAATGACTTCCATCTTTTCTATATAGCAAAATTTCTCTTTCTTTAGGAGGTTTACCAGAATAAGTCTGACTTTGCCTTTCTTCGAGATTAGCAGAGCTTGGGTCGACATAGAAATTAAAATCTCTAAAGTTATTACCTATAAGTTCTTCTTTAGAATATCCTGTTATTAATTTTGTAGCATCATTACAATCAAGAATAGTTCCCTCAATGTTGAAAAGAATAATTGCAAATCGAACATTGTTAAATAACTTGCGATATTTCTCTTCAGATTCTTCAAGTTTTTTTTCTGCTAATTTCATAATCAACAATTCCCTCAAAATTCTTATATTTCAAGAAAATTTACGAAAATATCTAATTTAATTTGTAATATCAATAACTCTATTTTAGGTTTCATTTAATATTCTATAAGGTGTCGAGGATTTACGTTATGATAACTCGGACAAAAATTATATTATCCATTTCTTCAAACTAAAATAGCCTTAATTTACTTAAGAATGCAATTTGCACTAAATACAAAAAGGTAGAAAAGACTCAAATTCTTATAATTTAGAAATAAAAAATATAAAAAAAAAGAATTAGATTTTGTTGATTACTAGCCACCACCAATGGGAGGAAATATTGAAATTATATCTCCATGTTGGAGAATTGTATATTGGTCTTTATGTGGTCTACCATTAATTAAAATTATAGCTCTTCTCTCATCCTTAGGTATATTATAGGTATCAAATAATAATTTTACTCTACTTTCTTTTGGAATTGATAAAATATCTTTTACAGGTCCGTATTGTCTTAACGTAGCAAAGAACTTAACAGTGACTTTTATTGTTTGATTATTCATCTTCTTCTCGTTTAAAATACCATTTATATAATAATGCCATATTTCGTGGAAACAATGAAACCCTATCTCCATCTTTAACATTTTTCTTAACTCCCGCATATATACTATTTACAAAAATATGGTAGACTTCACTATCATCAATGTTATACTTTCTAAGAATATCCTGTACTTTTGATATTTCCGAATCCTCAATTGTTAATCGTAATGATAATGGTCCTTTTACGTTGGGATCCGCTTTTTTTCTTAAATCTCCGAATAACTTTAGATAAATTGGCATTTCTCATATCCTATTCTACTTAGAATACACTGTCTAAATCATCATCTGACACATCAAATACCGTATTATGCGGTGGTAGCTTTTCTTCAAGAATGAACTCTGGAAGTCTATCATGGATTGGTGTAAATCCTGCTTTTTTATTAAATTCAAGTTCTGTGTCAATAATTGACTTTCCAATTGGTCCAACATCATCAACAGTGAGATTGGCTCCTAGTACACCATTTAATGACTCAACTACTCCTTGTAATCCTTCAGGAATGTCAAGTACTGCAAAAGCAATGAAGAGACAGTATCCTGATGCATCAACTGCCGCAGTAGCTAATTGTAGATTACGTGAGACTTCCGCTTTCTTTGGGTCCAAGGGATCTAATGTTCCTCCTACTCCCATAATTTCTGGAGCAATCGCATAACCAGCAGTATGGTCAGCACCCATAGGAGTCGTTGCGTATGTAACACCAATTCCTTTAATTGCTCTTGGATCATAGGCAGGAAATCCTTGCCCCTTACAAGTTGGTATCCTTGTCACACCTAATACTTTACCAGTAATTTCAGTACCTTGCGCTAAAATTCTTCCTGTTGGTGTTTTTTTCCGAATCTCCTCCATAAGTTTTAAAGCTCCTTTACCATCTCCAAAGCTAGCTAATCCCCCTTCCATTGCGACAGCGAGAGTGTCACCTGCTTCAATTGTATCTGTACCTAGGTCATTGCAGGCTCGATTCAATTCTCCGATGTCATCTAGGTCATAAATTCCACAGTTTGGTCCGAGAGCCCAAACACTTTCATATTCAAGCACACCCACTGGATCTTTACCACCTGGTTTTACCCAAATTTCTGAACATTGAATGATACAACCAGGGTTGCAAAAGTGGGGTCTAGATCCACCTCTATTTTTAATTATTTCAGCCTTAGCTTCCCCAGAAACCTTCTCAGCTCTGTCATCTTGACCTGCAGAAAAGTTTCTCTGAGGTAAACCTCCTGCTTCATTAATAATATTAACTAATACAGATGTACCATATGAATTAAGAGCTCCTCCTGGTTTGGTAACGTCATGAGATGTCAAGGCATCTCTTAATTTTTTGATACCTGCTTTAAATACTTCTTGGTTTGCAATTTCCACTCCTGGAGAACCTGTTTCGTCAACAATAATAAATTTTAGGCCTTTTGATGCCATAACAGCCCCAAGTCCACCTCTTCCAGCATATCTGCTGGGTAGTCCCTCTGGATCATTAAAACAAACTCCTGACATCGCTCCTAGAATCTCAGCGGCTATTCCAACACTACATACTCCTACTTTGTCACCATATTCTTTAAAAAGATCCTTGTAAACACCATATAATCCTTTTCCTGACCACTTATTAGCATTTATGAACTCTCCACCATCCATAGTTACTTTGAGAAGATAATAATCATCTCCAGTGTGTTTACCTTCTACTATTATGGCCCCTATACGCATCCTAGCTAACATCTGAGCAAATGGAGTACCAGCATTGGCTTCTTTTATACCTCCTGTTAATGGAGATTTTCCCCCTACAGAGAGTCTTCCACTTGAAGGAGCCGCTGTACCAGTAACTATTCCTGGAGCAAAAACTAATTTATTATGGGGACCTAAAGCATTACAAGTTGGCGGTACTTCTTTAGATACTATAGTTGAAGTCATACCACGTCCACCCAAAGCAGCATAATCTCCGGGTAAATCCTCATATTTGGCTTCAAGGTTATTCATATTTACTCTTAATATTCTTTTTGGCAAATTTTTCACCTCTATATTTTTTGGCGAGTAATAATAGTATTTCTGAATATTTAACCAAGTCGTTATGTATTGTCATCCAAAACGACAAAGACGGGATAATCTGATAATTTTGACAGAATTGAATAAATTTATTAGATATCCACTTTTCTCTTTTAAGATATATGAACAACTTAGACAAAGAAGAAAAAGAGTTTTTAACTTTCAAGATTATTCAGAGTGGAGAAATTATAAAAGTACAACTAACTCCCGATAATTTGAAAAAAGCTTTCCAGGATATTTTTTATTCATTACTTAAAGAAATAAAGTTGAAACAAAAAGATACATTTCTTAGTAATGAAGAAGGCAAGATGATTGGAATTCACGATTTAAGTCTATCACTAAAAGATGTTATTCATAAATTTGGTATCATCTTAAAAGTATATTCAGAGAAAATTTATTGATAAGTTTTAATCTAGAACCTACATTTTTAAGACTGGGACAACAAGATGAGATGGAAATTCTTTTGTATGATAAATTTTTTGCTCAGCTACAAGATAATCTCCTGGTTGGCCTTCTCCTCCTAAATTTGAGTTAATATCAAATCGTGGGAAATTACTTGAAGTTATCTCAATTCGTATTTTATGTTCTTTCCTAAAATAATTTGAGGTATTTCCTAATTCAATCTCATATTGATAAATTGTACCTGGCTCTATGAGAGAAGGAGTATCATCACTTTTTCTGAAACGAGCACGAATTCCAGCATCTAAAATATTTATCGCTTTT
>JAEOTL010000193.1 GCA_016839845.1 Promethearchaeota archaeon | reverse complement strand
GACTTGGACAGAATCCTTAGTAGATAATATAAACTTAGTTTTACCTGCATATGGATATACGATCGCAGCAGATATCGCATATGATGTTACTTTAACTTCAGCAGACATGCTCAGCCATGTGAACACACTCATATCAGCTGGTTGTGATGTTGTAATCCCCGTTATTTCTGGTCAAGGAGGACTCATGCTGACGCAGCATTATGCCACGCTAGAACCAGATTTCATTTTAGTAGGTATTGATGTTCAATCACAGCTAGATACGTATTGGACTCAAAGTGGGGGTTCTTGTGCATATGAAACTATAATGCAGAGTATACATGATACCAATAAGACTCCAACCACAAAAGCTTTTTGGAGCGAGTTTCATACAGAATGGGGTCATGACCCACTTTATACAGCGTCAGGTAGTTATGATGCTTTGAACATTCTTGTTTGGGCAATGAATGAAACCAATACTTTGAATTCTGATGTGATAACAGCAAAAATGGAGACAATAACTAAAAATGCTCTATTAACTACTCCAGAGGATTTTCCATCAAGTGTTGGTGGACTTGGGGCTTTCTGGCCCAAAACTCATGACCTTGTTGCAGGGTTCCCTTATGGATATACCCTCTTTTGTCAGTGGCGTTCCGATGGAACTAAGGAGATTGTAACCTCATTGGGTTCAATATATCCTGATGCTGCTCTTGAAAATTTAGGAGCTCTCGAGATTCCACCATGGGTTACATTTTCATAGTAAACAATTGTGAACAAATAAAAGTATAAGCAAACTATAAAAAATATATAATAAATTTCCTATTTTTTTTATTATTAATAAATTACAAGATTCTGGTAATTAAAGATAATGATTTTATATAATTGGTTAACATTTTCGTCAAGAAATGATTTAATAAATAGTTTTATATGATTTAAATTATGATAATAAATATTATTAAGATAGAATATATCTTGTTGGAGTAAATGCTATGGATCCTTCTCAAATAATGAATTTTTTATTCACAGGTGCTTTAACTGGCTCTGTGTACGCGTTGATTGCTATAGGATATTCACTAGTTTATGGTGTAGGAGGTATTATGAACTTATCCCATGGAGCGTATTTCATGTTTACTGGGTATTTACTTTTATGGTTGGTAAATATTCCTGCCTTTACAGGGGTGGAATTTCTAACCGCAATCATTGTATTGATTTTAATAACAATAATGGGAGGTTTAACATACATATTGCTCATTAAACCCTTGCAAGATTCGCATGTAGCAGTTGTAATAGTAACTTTCGGATTAGCGTTCTTCTTAGAACAGGTAGTTACAGCATCACCTTCAGGAACTGAAGTCTGGTACATTTATCAATTGCAATTAGCTGAGGGATTTACAACGGTCTTAGGATATCCTATTATTCATCAATACGTTGTATTAATAGTCATAGCTTTGATAGTTGTTTTATTATTTGCATTATTTATCAGCAAATCCAAGTTAGGGAAATCCATTCGAGCCGTTTCCCAGGACCGTGAAGCCGCAACGCTTATGGGTATTAATGCTACAAGAGTAACTCTCTATACTGTCATGATTTCAGCATTTCTAGCTGGATTAGCAGCTTTTCTATATTTACCTGGTGCTACCATTGATGGTCCATCTATGGGTTGGAGATATTTAACGAACTCATTTGCTGTCGTTATTCTAGGTGGGATGGGGAGTCTTTTCGGGAGCGTCGTTGGAGCATTCATCATTGGTTATTCAATAAGTTTTACTAATATATTTATCCCTGTTTATGGTGCTGCATGGGCTCATTTGGTTCCTATATTTATAATTATTACAATGCTATTAATAAGACCACGAGGATTGTTTGGTAAGAAAGAGCTTCAATGATTTAAAAAAAAATAATTCTGAATGATGAAAAATGGTTAAAAAAAATCTAATAAAAGAAAAAATAGTTAAATTCCCAGATTATTTAAAAGCTTGGGTTAAAGAATTTACTGGAGGACTAACAATTTTTTGCTTAGTTATCTTTACTTTGATACCATTTCTCTCTCGAAATGAAAATTTTTTAAATAGTTTCTTACGTCAATTTTCTTTGGCAATGATCTATGCGATTTTTGCGGCAAGCTGGGATCTTTTAACAGGTATTTCTGGACAAATAAGTTTTGGTCATGCTATTTTTTTTGGAATATCCGGTTATATCACTGCTTACTTCAGCGATCCTCAATATTATGGTCTTCCAATACCAATTGCGATTGCTTTAGGAGTGGGTGGAGCTGTAATTTTTGGGTTAGTTATAGGTGTTCCATGTTTAAGGTTGAAAGGACCATACTTAGCATTGGGAACTCTTGCATTTAGTTTGATTTTAGTTAAGTTATTTTTGATGGGCTCGCTTTCTCACATTTTCTTTGGTTCAGAAGGGATTTCTGATCCTAGATTTAAGCTTAGTGTTGTATTGGATCCAATTGCAGAATATTTCATTATATTTATTTCTATGATAATAGTATTTATAATCATAATTCAAATTTCCAAATCTAAATTTGGTACAATTTTAAAATCTATTCGTGATGATGAAACGGGATCAGATGCATCTGGAATTAATACTACAAAATACAAAATTTATGCCTTCATGCTAAGTTCTATGTTCGCTGGAGTAGCCGGAGCTTTTTATGCCACGTGGGCTGGAGCTGTTAATCCCACAGGAAACTTTGGCACAGTTATCTCTTTTTTCGCTATTCTTATGGCATCATTGGGGGGAATAACTACAATTAGGGGATCAGCGATAGGAGCTTTTTTCTTTGTCTTTGTTGAATATGCCCTTATTTCTTTAGGAGCAGAGGCGTACGTCCATTTAATCTTTGCGTTGATCTTAATACTTGTTATCCGGTTTGCAGAACATGGCATTTTTAGACCTATTATAGAACATTTAAAAGATTTATGGGATATATTATTAGGAAGATAATTAATGATTGAAAAAAAGAAATGCAAATAAGGAGTTAGATCATGGGAGTTATTCTTGAAGTTAAAAATTTAACAAAAAAATTTGGTGGATTAACAGCTGTAAATGATTTTAGTTTTGAGATCAAACGAGGAGAATTTGTCGGATTAATTGGTCCTAATGGTGCTGGTAAAACCACAGTGTTTAACTTAATAACCGGGTTTGAGAAACCCAGTTCTGGAAGAATTAGATTTGATGGAATTGATATTACAGGAATGAACCCTTTCAAAATTGTAAATTTAGGAATAGCGCGTACTTTTCAAATTGTGAGATCTTTTAAATTCTTGAGTTTACTTGACAATATCACGGTTTCTTGTTTATCAAAGAGGGGAAGAGAGGTTTCAAAGAAAGTTGGTACCGATGAATATGCAAGCTCTATTCTCGCTGCTGTTGGCCTTGTAGATAGAGCCAGAATCCCTCCTATTATTTTACCTCATGGTGATTTAAGAAAACTACAAATTGGCAAAGCTCTTGGCACTAATCCCGAGTTACTCTTATTAGATGAGCCCTTTAGCGGTCTATCACATGAAGAACAACAAGTTCTGACTGATTTAATTATAAAATTACATGAAGATGGTGTTACCATTTTTTTAACAGGGCATGTACTTCGTGAGCTTATGACACTGGTACCAAGAGTAATTGCGATGCACCAAGGTAGATTTATTGCCGATGGACATCCTCGGGATGTGGCAAATAATAAAATTGTACTTGAAGCTTATTTAGGTAGAGGTGATAAATTTGCTTGAAATGAAAAAAGTTTATCATTATTATGGAAAAGCAAGAGCTCTTGAAGAAATTAATCTAAAAATAGAGAAACAAGCGTTAGACTCTGTAATTGGTCCTAACGGAGCGGGAAAATCAACCCTTCTTAGAGTTATTTCCGGTTTAGAAGAACCTGACAGAGGAAAAATAGAGTTTCTTGGTGAAAGGATAGATGAAATGAAACCACATAGGATTGCTAAAAGGGGAATTTCTCATTGTCCAGAACGCCGTAGGTTATTTTATGATATGACTGTTGCCGAAAATCTAAGGTTAGGGGCATTTTTGCTCAAGAGTAAAAAAAAATTTAATAAGTTATTAGATTTTATTTATGAAATATTCCCACGTTTAGAAGAGAGGATGAAACAAAGAGCAGGGACTCTTAGTGGTGGAGAACAACAAATGTTGGCAATTGCACGTGCTTTAATGTCCAATCCAAAGTTATTACTTATGGATGAACCGTCATTAGGATTAGCTCCTAAAGTCAAAAAAGCAATTTTTGATGCAATTGAAAAAATAAAAGCAGAGGGAACAACTACCTTATTGGTTGAACAAGATGCTGTTTTAGCGATGGATGTTTCGCAACAAATTCACGTTCTTGAAGAAGGAAAAATAGAAATGCGAGGTTCTAAAGAAGAATTAGAAAAAGAACCGCGAATTAAACAAGTATATTTAGGTATTTAGGTGAATTAAAATGTCTGCCTCTTTAGAACAATTATTAAGAGATGCTCGAATTGATTTAGTTTTATCTCGAATAGAGAAAGATGAATCTGTAATTGATGAAGTGATCCATCATTTAGAAAGTGATATTAGATCAGTTAAGTTTAATGCTATTTTGGTGTTAGGAGAAATTAGTAAAAAATCGGTTAATGGCCTTTCAAAGTTGAAAGCATGCTTAGAAGATGATGATTGGAGTATATGTCGAGAAGCAGCTAGATCAATAGGGAAAATTGGACCAATTGCAAAGGACTCTCTCCCTATTTTAATTAAAATGCTAAAAAATAATGAGGAGTCAATTAGAAAGGAAGCTGCAATCGCGATTGGTAGTATTGGAGAAGTTAATGACGAAGCTGTTTCAGGATTAATAGAAGCATTAGAGGATAAATCTGAGATTGTCCGTACTGAGGTTGCTACTGCACTTGGTGATGTTGGAACTGATGCATATGAAGCAATTCCATATTTAATGAATAGCCTTAAAGATGCTAGTTGGATAGTGAGATCTGCTTCGGCACAAGCAATAAATAAGATTGGAAAAGGCTCAACAAAGGCGATACCGAATCTATTAAGTGCTCTTGAAGACCCTGACTGGAGAGTAAGATACCGAGTATCAAGTACCTTAACTGATATAGGAGAGGATGCTGTGCCTGGACTTCTAGAAATACTATCACATAAGAATGAGATAGTGCGAAAAGCAGTTGTTGATACTCTGGGAGAAATGAAAATTCCTGATCCAAAAATTATTCAAGGTATTTCAAACATTTTAAATGATAAGGTTGAAGCTGTTAGAGGAAAAGCAGCTGATGCCCTTAGAAGTATAGGTAAAGAAGCTGTTCCATCTTTGATTAAAGCACTTGATTCAGCAAAGTGGAATATGAAAAATATTGTGATTTCAGCACTTGGAGGGATCGGCTTAGATGCTAAAGAAGCGATTCCAACTCTTATTAATTTATTAAAAGTATCTTGGGTAGATGTAAGTAGGGAATTAACTGGATTCTCTTTTTGGCTTGGTCTTGATAATTTTCGAAGGGATCCGCTAGGAAGAAAAGCCTCAATTAGAGTTGGAGCAGCAAGAGCCTTAGGAAAGATTGGATACGATTCAGAGGAAGCCGCTAGTGCTCTATGCGATGCAT
>JAEOTL010000074.1 GCA_016839845.1 Promethearchaeota archaeon | reverse complement strand
GGGCGTCTAATCTGGAATATTAGAAAAGATTCGCAGAAGAATAATGTGACCATGAGCATCGTTAGTGCTTTAGCTACACGCAGATCTACACCAGGGGAAAGATAGCTTGTTGCAGGACTATAAAGATATCCATTATCGTGAGGTCCAAAATTATGATTTTCTGGAACCACAGGGTAAATTTCCGTCATTACAATAAAGTATGTAATCAACATGCTTAATGCTAGCAGAGCTCCAAATGCAATCATCAAAATAATCATGTTTTTTGAAAGAATTTCTTCAGTATCCTTAGGTTTTTCTTTCATTACATCATCTGATATAATATCAAAAGTTAAAATTAAACCCGGAAAAGTATGTAGGGTTATTGATAGAAATATCCACATAAAATAATATTCATCGTCTAAAAAGTAAGGTAGATCTAATATTACTGCTAGTATAAACTGAACAATTCCTTCAAATAAATTTATACATATATAAAAGAAAACCACCGCTCGAATTTTAGCAAAGATCCCTCTTCCTTGGTGAATTCCTTTAACAATTGAATTAAAAGAATCATCTGAGATGACCATATCAGAGGCTTCTTTTGCTACATCTGTCCCTTGTATCCCCATAGCAATTCCAGCGTCGGCCATATTTAGGGCTAGGGCATCATTAACGCCGTCGCCAGTCATAGCAACTACGCGTTTTTCACTCTGGTATCTTTCTACTATAGTTTGTTTATCTACAGGCGCTACACGTGCAAAAACTCTGACGTTATTAAATTCTTCCATTGAAATATTTTTAATTTCCTTTCCCTCAACTACGATTTGATCTTCATTAGAAATTATTGAAATTTGGGAAGCGATGGCTTTTGCCGTATTAGGTGAATCTCCGGTTATCATAACTACCTCTACACCTGCGTTATGACACTGTTCTACTGATTCTCTAACACCTTCTCGAGGAGGATCCAAAATAGTTACAAATCCCAAGTAAACCATTTCCGATTCGCAAAATTCTCTTCTTTTATCCTCATCTGGGGGTAACCCCGTCATTTTTTTATAGCATAAGCTTAAAATTCGATAACCTTGGTTTGCAAATACATTAACATTATGCTCAACTTTAGATTTAAATTCCGGAGTAAATTCTCTTTCTCCATTTTTTGTTAAAATTTTATTACACAAAGGAATTAATATTTCACTGGCTCCTTTTGTAAATGAAAAGTATTCTGAATGC
Organism: Promethearchaeota archaeon; assembly: GCA_016839845.1. Next base: position 1,238 of record JAEOTL010000074.1, on the reverse strand, counting down.
TTCTTAAAAACTTTCGACATACGTTTGACTGAAGAATCAAATGGAAATTCTTTTATCGGTTCATAATCTTCAAGAAGATAATATCCCATACCTTTCTGAAATAATACCATTAATGCTCCTTCGGTTGGAGAACCTATTACATTCCAAGTATATTGGGTTTTACCATCTATCTTAATTTCACTTTTAACTAAAGCAGAATTGTTGTTTAAAAATCCTGAAATTAATAATTCTTTTAATTGAGGTTGCTCATCAATTTGGGATAAAATAACATAATTTTTAGGGTCATTAATTAGGAGAATATCGCCCTCTGGGCTATATCCACTTCCAGAAACTTTAAAAGTAGAGCCTTCTACCCATACATATTCTATACTCATTTGATTTTTGGTTAATGTTCCTGTTTTGTCGCTACACACAATACTAACACGGCCTAAACTGTCAACAGAAGCCAGATTTCGGACTATTACCCCATGACGGGCCATTGCTAAGACTCCTGTTAGTAAAATAATAGTAGTTAGCAACGGAATATTAATGGGCATAATATCCATGGCAGAGTTTAAACTTTTTACTATTTCTAATCTCGTAAATCCACTAGCTATCCAAATTATCATAAGTATTATAAACCAAAGACTTAATACGGCTAATCCTAACCATTTGCCAAAATTATTCATTTTTTTTCTTATAGGGATTTCACTCGTCCCTGCGTCTTCTAGTCCTTGGGATATTTTGCCTATTTCAGTATTTGGGCCGGTACTAACTGCTATAGCTGTTCCAGTTCCTGTAGTGATGTATGTTCCATAAAAGATCATATTCCTTCGGTCTCCAATAGAAGTCTCCTCTTCTTTTAAAGCCTTTCCTATTTCTAGCTTTTTTACTGGTTCGCTTTCTCCGGTCAAAGACGCTTCGTTAACTTCTAAATTTGCGGATTGAACAATTCTCCCATCAGCAGGGATTTTATCACCTTGACTAAGTACCAGCAAATCTCCAACTACAACTTTTTTTGTAGGTATATCCATCTTTTTATCATCACGAATAACGGTTGTAGTAGGGGCCGACATTTCCCTTAAAGCATTCAATTTTTTAGTAGCCCTAAATTGCTGAAAAATAGCAATAAGACAATTAAACCCAACAATCCCTAGCGTTAGGGCAAGCATGGTTAAATTTCCACCCATACCGAACATATATGCTAAGAATAAAATTACAGCCCCTATAAGATATATGACAATTAACCAGTTAAAGAG
>JAEOTL010000192.1 GCA_016839845.1 Promethearchaeota archaeon | reverse complement strand
ATGGCAGTTTCTTTTGATATTTTAGCAGTTGGATTATTACTTATGATTTATTCATTTTTTCCAAATATACGATCCATAGGAGTAATTCTAATAATCGCTTATTCTACAATCCTATTGGGTGTCTTTTTATCTATATATTTTGTCTTATTAGCAATTATCCTAGATCCGATATTTTCACTAAACTTGAGTTTTCTTGTATTAGGATTTAGTTTATTCTCATCAAAATATTTTAAATTACCCATGAGATTTGTAAACTTAACTCTTTCATGGATATTAATATTTAATTTTGCGTGGTTGACATATAATACATTTAGTCTGTTCCCCGGGATGCAGTTATTTCCAATTTTTCTAGCACTGACCGTATTCGGATGCTCATTCTTTATTTTTAATCGTTATAAGATGAAATTCCGTATAAATAGAATGATTCCTTTATTTGTCGTTGCAATAGGAACCTCTTTATCTGTATCATCCTTAGTCTCGATTTTACTTAATGCCTCTCCCTATATTTTGATTAGTATATCATCAGCAATTTTTATTGTGTTTCTATATTTTATTTTTATTGAGTATCGATATTTCTTATGGGTGTTAATCCCAATTCCAATGATACTGCCTATCTTGGACCAAATTTTATTAATTAGGTTATTTAGTTCTTTCTGGTTGCTCACCTTACTATCATTTTTAGTATTATATGTTCTATTTTTTCAAGTATTGATTAATATCTTTAAAAATAGCGGCAAGAAAGAAGGTGATGAACCACTCAATAGTGTATGGAAAATATTTCAAGACAAAAACCAAGTAAGGTTAATTAATTTCACTAGTTTTTTCCTAAATTCTGCATTTATCTCCCTATTTTTAGCGATTATGACGCCAATTATGTTAAATGAAATTGTGTTTGTTGATATTCTCATTGTCTATCAATCTCTTGATTTCATTATTCTTTGGCCAATTTCTTTACTGCTATGCTTCAAGTATATTGAAAAGTCAGAGTTAACTATAAAAATCAAAGATCAGCTACTCCAATATAAAAAAATCTCTTTTCTATTGTATCTACTTATTCCTTTTGCTTCTGCTACGAATCTTTTACTTTTTACCGAATTTAAAGGTATTCCTTTAGATTTTGGGATTTACTCTTTCCTTTTACTGTATAGTGGGATTGTATTTTTCGAAGGAATTGTTGTAGATCGGGGAGTTTTCCATTATTTAACAAAATCATTGCGCAACAAGTTGAATTTCTTGTCATGGTTCATTTTTTGTAGTACAGTTTCAGTGTTCCTCTTTCGGTATCATAATGATATATTCCTATTAATGTGCTCAATGTCATCGCTCCATCTCATTTCTCTTTATTTCCTCTCCAAATTCGATGTCTCCAAACAAAAAATCTTCACTGCTCGTATTATCCTTTTATATAATTTGTTTATTTGGGGTTCATTTTACGTTGGATCTATGATCTCAAGGGGAATTGTTATAGTATTTAGGCAGTTAAGCGGAATTCCTCCCTATTTATTACTTTTACAGAATACAATGCTAATATTATATATCTTAAGCTATATCTTTGTAAAATTCAATAAAAAGCCTCAGGTTGAGCTTATTCTTTTTGTAATATTTCAAGTACTTTTAGGTATTAATTTGTTGTACAGTTTTAATATCTATAATATTTTAACAGTATTTACAGTAATCCTAATTACTTTATTTGAAACTTGTTTATTGTTTAAAACAGTTCATTATATTAACAAGATTGCATTTGAATCCAGACGACCTCAATTATTGCCTAAAATATTTTCGTTGCTTATTGCTGGATTATATCTAGAATTAAGTTTATTAATATATGGAGTGATGATCGAATTTACAGGAATATTTGAAAGTATTCTTGTCTCTCAATTAGTTTTTCTGTTGTTAACCTTATTTGATATTTATGGCGTAAAGAAAATTAAGAGGAGCTATGCGTATTTGATTCATACATTCAGCTTTTTTATAATCTCATTGATGGCAGTCTTTATTGTACACAATTTTGTTTCACAATTTCTGTTTTTACTCTACATTGAATTGCTTATCTTTACCCTAATGCAGTTCTACACCAATTATTCACTATCTACATCCATGAAGTACTTCTCCCCAGACAAAATCGAGTCTTTAAATAAGTGGAAAAAGGGAATAAACCGGGGCTTGGGAATAGTTTTATATGGAACACTATTTCCACTACTGCTTGAAGTACTCCAATGGTTAGGGTTAGAATTTCAATTAATTTTATTAATTTTAAGTATATTAAGCTATGTTCTAATGGTTTTTGACTCTAACAGTGTGAAATTGCTTGGAAAAACATCGAATTATCTTAAAGCGATATCTTGGATGTCTGTTATGATATTTATAGCTTTATACTTAGTTTCAATTTTTAATAGCTTCAATCTATTTAATTTCTTTCCTATAGCTTTAATAATTTTACTTGAGACATGTTTACTATTTCAACTTGTTAAATATCTAAACAGCCTTTTCTTTCAGGAAAAACATCCTCAATTCCTAAAACTGGTCTTCTCATTTCTGGTTATCGTTCTCTATTTTGAGATAAGTGTGTTGATATTTGCTCTGATGACTCAATTTACAGGAATTTACGAGAGCATCCTTGTATCACAGGTCACACTTCTCATTTTAACGATACTAGACATCTATTCTATAAAGAAAATCAAGACGGGGTATGGCCAACTCATCCACACAGTTAGTTATTTTATCATTTCTTTAATGATCCTCTTATTTTTACAAGGGTTAATAGGTAAGGTTCAGATCTTACTCAGTTTCGGGATATTATTATTTGTTACTATGCAATTTTACACCAATTACTCTTTTTTTGCGGCATTAAAGCAGTTTTCCCCCGATAAAGTGGAGATTATTCAAAAACGCAGTTCTCAGATGAAACGAGTTTTAGGGACAGGATTTTATATTACAATATGCTTTATTGTGCTTCAATCACTTCTTTTAGTTGGAATTGTACCCCAATTAATCTTCTCCATTTTAAGCTTAATAATTCACTTCATAGTGATTTTTGATTCACGAGTACTGAAATTTTTAGGAAAAGGAGGAGTATATCTTAAAGTTGGAACGTGGGTACTCTTTATGGCATCTATAGGAGTATTAGTTTTTTATATAATAGGGTTATTCACGGTCTTCAACTTTTTCACATTAGTTGCTATAATTATCATTGAGACAATTTTGCTCTTTCAATTTGTGAAGTATATATACGATTTATTTTTAAAAGAAAAACACCCGCAAGTTCTAACAAAAGCTTATTCATTATTAGTCATCGTTTTGTATTTAGAATTGAGTCTGTTGATGTATGGCTTGATGGTTCAATTTACAAGTATTATTATTAGTATCCTTGTATCTCAAGTAGTACTTTTTGCTTTAACAATAGTAGATATTAACTCTGTAAAGAAAATTAAAAAAGGATATGCACAGCTGATCCATACTATTAGTTATTTTGTAATTAGCTGCATGATATTTCTAATTTTACATGACGCTACAGGATTATTCCCGATTTTGCTAAGTGTAGAATTTTCGTTATTTATCGTGCTGCAATTTTATACAATTTATTCATTCTTTACTGCCATGGAACAATTATATCCAAATAAAAAAGAGATATTAGTTAAAAGGAGATCGGTCATAAATCGTGTTTTGGGGGCAAGTTTTTATATCTCCCTCTCGTTTATTTTACTCCAATCTCTTATTATGTTTGGAGTTGCGCCCCAGTCAATATTCTTAAGTTTGAGCCTGATGGGTCATTTTCTCATGCTAATAGATAGTTACATCTTGAAATTTCTAGGAAAATATGCTAATTATCTGAAAGTAATAACATGGATATTTTTAATGGCGTTTACAGCCATTTACTTAATATGGCTTTATCTTGCTTATTTCCTATCTTACTTCTCGACATCAATTCCACTAATAATTTTCATTTTAGTTCTTGAAGCCGTATATTTAATCAAGCTTTTAGATTTTAGTAAATACATTCTTTCAAAGAAACAGAAAATCCGATCTTTTCTTCTATTTGTATTGTACTTAGATTTTATAACTTGGCCACTTTATTTTGTAACCTTAAATCTGCTGCGTTCGTTGAATTTGGTCATATTCTCCTTTATATTATTAATGATTTTTACATATATTGATGAAAAAGTAAGGGTATTTCCTGAAAAAAGATTAGTACCTCTTAGAAAGGCGATTTTCCTAATAATCGGAGGGCTACTATCAGTTGATCTTTTTATTCTTTTAAATTATGCCCCAAATACCTCTGTACAGTTAAATTTAAGTGTAGCTCTTCTAAATCTTGTGTTGTTCTTAGGAATAATAGTTAAACCCTTCAAAAGGCACTCTCTCAAAGCATTTGTGTTTTGGGCTGTGATTTGTCTGTTGATAAGTTTAATCTTGAGAGACTTATCGAATTCCTGGAATATCTTCTTAGCTGCTATCGCAATATCGTTGTTCATTTATCCATTTGTATTTCTGTTAGAGGAATTACGGGAGCTCTTTAATAAATTATTAGATTCGCTAGTTAGATTCTTCAGAAAAATCAAAGTTGCCTTCATTAACTTTTCAAAAGCAATTTATAGATTCATTAAAGCGAATTTTAAGATTATTTGGATCTTATTCAGCATCTTCTTAGCTGTTTTCACGGGAATACTAATGTCAGATATTGTTTTAGGTCTTCTAAATCCGGGTCACACTACCCTTCTGATGTTTGCCATTGTGGGATTGCTTTCTCTGCTTATACCCTCTGAAGAATCAGAGGATGCTGACGTTATTTTTAAGAGGAGAGTCCTTCGATTGTCAATTGGCTGGGGTAGTGTAATTAGCTTATTATTTATCCTTATAACTCCTGACTGGTATCCTTTTGCAGGATTCATCTCAACTGCAGTTGTGGGTACAATTATCTTAGTATTTATTCGCAGAAAAGAGGAAAGAGAAAAAATTTCAATCAGATGGAGGTTTTTCACATTACTCTCACTTTTTATCTTGTTAATAATTCTGGGGATATTGTCTTTAATAGTTTTTATTGGTAGTAGTCCATAGACCCCATCTTCCCCCCAGAGCATTATCAATTCTAAGTTGAGCTTAACTCAGAATTAATTCTAATTCTACACTCATGTATAGAAAAGTTTTGTAAAATTATGATTTTACTATGAAAAAGTTATAAAATTTATATATATGCTAAAATGAAGTATTAAATGATAATCTAAATTTATGAAAAACTAAAAAATAAATAAAAAAGTGATCTATAACATGGAAAGTTCAACAAAAAGAATAATAGCTATCGTTTTAATCATTGGTATTGCTGCTGGTATAGGAATCCCCTTAGGAATAATTTACTTGGGCGGTGAAGAAGCTGCTGTTAATCCCTATATATATCCTGGTCTTGAACCTGAACAAAAACCGTTAAGTAGAACAATAAAATTTGGACTCCTTGACGATATGAGTTGGAGCGGACTTGGAGCTTGGCAGGGAGCATATATTGCAGCTCGTCGAATCAACGAAGCTGGAGGTGTAACAATCGGAGGGGATACTTACTGGGTAGGACTTGTCGCAGAAGATACAAAAGAAGCAGCTTACGATTTTGACACAGCTACAGATGCTGCCAATACAATGATAGGGCATAAGCCTAACGCTATATTTGGAGGATTTCGTTCAGAAGTCTTCTCTGTATACCATGATATAGTAATGGCCGCTGAAATTCCCTTACTCATAACTGGAACTGCAACCGAAGATTGGTGTAAAGTACGGGTAGGAGGCTTCTATGATTTCTATAAATATACGTTTAGACTTGGTCCCCTCAATAATAAGAGAATGGGAGTAGTTATAGGCAATTATATTAACAGCAGACTTATAGGCAACATTACTGATCATATTGGATATCCAGTTAATAATATTACCATCGTATATGAAAATCTTATGTGGACTGCTGATGTTTTGGGACAAGTAGTATCAACAGTAAAGGCAGTACATCCCGCAATGGTATTTTCAACTGAACCAATTCCAGCTGGTGGGTTAGCATATGATTTTGATGCATTATGGGGAAGATTAAGCGCAGCAAACACCCATTTAATAGTTCCCATCATTTCTGACCCTGCGGTTGGAGGCCAATTTGGAGCACGTTATAATCTCTATCAACCGGAAGCATTAGTTGCAGGTATTAATGTTTTGGCGCAGTTTGATGTATACATGGAAGCGGTTGGTACTTGGCCTACTTATGGTGTGTATGGTGCGATGTACGAAATTACCTCTCACGGATTTTCATATACCAATACAACCGATGAATTACTTCCGTTTCTAGAAGAATATCAACTCGAATATGGAGTAGCCCCAATCTATACCACAATGAACGGTTTCAATGCAATTGAATTGATTGTTGACGAATTTGTTGCCGCAGATGCCATCCTAACATCTGATGAGATTGTCACCGCACTAGAAATGTATGATTATTCTAATTCATATCAAGCGGTTAACCAACTAATTGGATTTGATGAGTTTCATGACATAATGCCTCAAAATGGAACTCTTGAGTATGGCTGGGGTGAAAATCAATTCCGTCAGTGGCAACCTCTCAATCTATCGAATCCTTATCAACAATACTATTATTCGGCACCTCTTATTCCAGGATGGTATTATGGAAATGAGTCTTTAGGTATCTTTGATAGTCTTACTGGACCTCTTAGTGCGGTAGAATACCCCACCATAGGTGGTAAGCCTATAGAGGCATACAAAAACGCAATAATGTTTCCATATTGGTGGTAAGAAAAATAAATAACTAATCTTCTTTTTTTTTTTTTAATAGTATCAATTTCTAATTCTCTTTATAATTTAGGGGAAGTTTTAAAACCAAAGACTTTTAAACCTAAGGTAATTAACTATCAAAATAATTATCAGTTTGAAAAACATTTCTCTTTAAAGGATTGATTTAATTTGGCAGATCTTTTTAGTAGTATACTAGAAATTCTCATATTGGGAACTAGTTTAGCATTAATACTATCCTTAATTTCTTTAGGGTATTCATTACTATACGGTGTAGGGAAGGTTATTAATCTAGCCCATGGACAATTTTATTTCCTTTCAGGATATCTGATATTTGCTTTTTCAGAATATTTAGACTGGTCTTATTTATTTAGTGTAGTGCTAGGTTTAATAATAGCCACTGGACTTGGAGCACTCACATATATAACACTTATAAAACCCTTCCATGAAAATGAAATCATGGTTTTAATTGCTACTTTTTCATTAGGATATCTTATTTTTAACTTTGTATGGCTTGCTGAGAATTTGATAAACATGAATGTCATCCCTGGTTTAGTGTTAATTAGTAAAGGGCAATTTGTTCCTGGAAATTTTACGATTCCAGGTACAGAAGTCCAATTCTCTTTTTATAGACTTTTTGTCATTGGAATATCAGCACTCATCATTATCTTACTCATTACATTTATAAAATATTCAAAGTTTGGAAGGGCTATTAGGGCAGTTTCCCAAGATCAAGATGCTGCTAGGCTTATGGGCATCAACCTTGATGGAGTCCTGTTATTTACTGTAACTATCTCTGCCTTCCTTGCAGGAGTAGCTGCTTTTCTATACGTACCAATAGAACCTATGTTAATGGGGAAAGGCTGGGATATCCTGCTGTTATCCATGTCAGTGGTAATTCTTGGAGGAATGGGGAGTATCCCAGGAACAGTAATAGGTGCATTTGTACTAGCTTTTGCGGTTAAAATAAGTGAATACTTCATTGATCCCCTTGTGGGTTTCCCTCTCTCTGGTATATTTCATTTCATCATAATTATAATAATGTTAATAATTAGACCCCGAGGAATATTGGGAAAGAAAGAAAAAATATAATTAATTCTTAAAATAAAAATGGGAAAAGATTAGAAAATGGTAGAAAAAAAAGAAAATCTCCTAGTCGATGAAGAATTAGGAGACCTAGTAATAACATCTCGGTCAATTAAGGAACCCTTTATTAAGTTTTACCATCGAATTACTGGTAGCTCTAAGAATTTTTTAGATTATCAGATTCCTGCCGCTAAAGATAATTTTAAAACCTGGGCTACATCATTTAGAGGGGGAGTTATCTTATTAACAATGTGTTTGGTCATTTTCATCCCTCTAATTGCGGATGATATTGTCTATTTTGATCTTTTCATGGTTGCAATGATATATTCTATTTATGCTGCCAGTTGGGATTTACTTGCCGGAGTAACGGGTCAAGTTAGTTTTGGACACTCCGCGTTTTTTGGTATAGGGGGATATATTTTTATTTTCTGCTTAATAAATCCATGGATTCAAATCCACTGGGTTCTAGCTATTTTTATAGGAGGAATATTTACTGTCCTTATTGGATTAATAATTGCTATTCCAGCTCTTAGACTTAAGGGGCCCTATTTGGCATTGGGTACAATGGCATTTAGTTTAATGCTATTCAATATATTTCAATTTCCTGAGCTCCAAGCGGAGTCAATAGATGTACCTAAAGAGTTAAATATTTGGAGAATAACAACATTAGGACCAATGGGAGAGTTCATTATCATATTGATTTTCATGATCATAAGTGTGCTGATTATGTTGATCATTTACAATTCAAAGTTGGGAACTATCTTCAAGGGAATTCGTGACGATGAACATGCAACAGAAGCATCAGGGATAAATACAACAAAATATAAGTTGATTTCATTTATGATTAGTGCCTTTTTTGCAGGTATAGCTGGTGTACTCTACGTTTTTCACCTAGGCAACGTATCATTTCATAACTTTTCAAATACGTTATCGTTCTTTCCCGTAATTTTTGCAATCCTAGGGGGTGTCGCCTCCATTTCAGGTGCAGTTATGGGTGCTTTTACATTTGCCCTTCTAACGAAATTAATAGGGGAAATTATGGATATTATCGCATTAACCGTAACTCTCCCAACTTGGTTAACAACCCAAATTGAAACGATCTCATCATTTGCTTTTGCAATTATTTTATTAATTATGATTAGATCAGTTGAACGGGGAATTATGGATCCCGCAATACGACACACAAAATCTCTGTGGGATCTTCTTATGGGGAAATAAATAATAGTAGTCTGAGGTTGAATATTTTGGGAACGATACTACAAATAAAAAATCTTACTAAAAGATTTGGTGGATTAACTGCTGTAAATGATGTAAGTTTTGAAGTAGAGCGGGGTTCAATGATAGGTTTGATAGGACCAAATGGTGCTGGGAAAACTACATTGTTCAATCTAATTGCTGGGTCTGAAAAACCAAATTCAGGTTCTATCTGGTTTGATGGGATAAATATTACTAAACAAAGCATTTATAAAAGAGTAAAGCTTGGAATAGCACGAACCTTTCAGATTGTAAGACCCTTACGTCGTCTTACGTGCCTTGATAATGTGGTTGTAGGATGCATGTCTCCAAGAGGCCGAGTAATGAGTGCTGATATTGGAATTACTCGCCTTGCGAGTTCGATTCTTGCTTCTGTAGGATTGGTAGATAAAGCAAGAATCCCCCCCTTAGTTCTACCCTTCGGTGATTTGAAGAAACTTGAAATAGCTAGAGCTCTTGCATCTAATCCAGAATTACTTTTACTAGATGAGCCTTTTAGTGGCCTTTCTCATGAGGAACAAATGATCATTGTTGAATTAATAACGCGACTTAATGAAGAAGGATACACAATTATAATGGTTGGCCATGTATTACGAGAGCTTATGGCTCTTGTTCCAAGAGTATTAGTTATGCACCAGGGTAAATTAATAGCAGATGGTTCTCCACAGGATGTTGTAAATAATAAAATCGTGTATGAAGCATATTTAGGTAGAGGTGAAGATTATGAAAAAAGATAGGAAATCTGATATTGAAGAAACATCCAAAGTCTTAGAACTCCGAAAAGTATATCATTACTATGAAAAAGCAAGAGCATTAGAAGAAGTGAATATAAGTCTTGAGAAACAAGCCCTTGAAGCCGTTATCGGGCCAAATGGTGCAGGAAAAACAACATTATTAAGGGCAATCTCGGGATTGGAAGAAATTGACAGAGGAAAAATATTATTCAAAGGAAAAAGAATTGATGAGGTTGATGCTTATAAAATTGCACGAATGGGTATATCTCAATGCCCTGAGAGACGCAAGCTTTTCTATGAGATGACTGTTATGGAGAATCTTCAAATGGGTGCTTTTTCATTAAAAGACAGAAAAAAATACAATGAGTTATTAAATTTTGTTTTTGAAATGTTTCCTCGTCTAAAAGAAAGAAAAAGGCAACGCGCAGATACACTTAGTGGTGGAGAACAACAAATGCTTGCCTTAGGTCGTGCAATTATGTCAGATCCAGAACTATTGTTGCTCGACGAACCCTCATTAGGATTAGCCCCAAGATTTAAAAAAATTATATTTCAAGCAATAAATCAGATTAAAAGTACAGGAACAACTACGTTATTAGTTGAACAGGATGCTACACTTGCCCTTGATACTGCAGAGTACGTACATGTTTTAGAAGAGGGCAAGATCGAAATGAGAGGTACTAAAGAGGAATTAGAAAAAGAACCAAGAATAAAACAAGTTTATTTGGGAATCTAAGGTGAATTCAATATGTCAGCTCCATTAGAAAAATTGTTAAGGGATGCAAGAACTGATTTAGTTCTTGGTAGGATTGAAAAAGATCCAACTCTAATAGATGAAATTATCGGCTTTTTGAGTAGTGACAGTAGATCCATTAAATTTAATGCAATCTATGTGTTGGGGGAATTAGGTGAAAAATCAAGTTTAGCCCTAACTAATTTGGTAGCATGTTTAGAAGATGATGATTGGAGCGTGTGCCGTGAAACAGTTAGATCAATAGGAAAAGTTGGTAAAAAAGAAGAACTTGCTGTTAACGAGGTTGCCAAATTTATTGAAAATGAAGAAGAATCAATTCGGAAAGAAGTGGTAATAACTCTCGGTAAAATCGGATATGCTTCCAAAGATTCTTTATCCAGCTTAATCAGGGGTCTTAATGATAATAGTGAAGCAGTTAGAAAAGAAGCAGCAGAGGCTCTAGGAAAGATCGGCTCTGAAGCTCATGAGGCAATTTTAGATTTAGTAGAACGTGTAAGAGATCAAAACTGGTCTGTTAGAGCATCAGCTGTTAACGCGTTATCTTTAATTGGAAAAGAAACCCATAAAGCAATCCCCTCGTTACTTAAAGCGCTTGGAGATAAAGACTGGAGAGTTCGAAAAGCAATTATTAATACAATTTCACAACTTGGGTCCGCTGCTGTTCCTAGCCTTCTCGCTTACATGAAACATTTCAACCCACAAATTAGGAAAGGTGTGATTGAAACATTTGGGGAATTAAAAATTTCAGAGCCAGAGATACTAGAAGAACTGTATGTGGCACTCAGTGATAAAAAAAAGGGGATTCAAGGTAAAGCTGCCGATTCACTTCGAAATATAGGAAAGCCAGCTTTACCTGTTTTATACCAAGCACTTGAAAGTTCAAATAAAAATATTAGAAGTTTAGCGATCTGGGCTATAGGAGGAATGGGAGCGGATGCAGTTGATGCTATTCCAAAGCTAGTTGGATTTTTAAAGGATCCTAAGACTTTAGTTCGCACAGAAACCACAAGGGCACTAGGGAAACTAGGAAACCTCGCAAAGGAAGCTGTTCCTGATTTAATTGATTCTTTGGTAGATTCAGATGCAAGAGTTCGTAGTGAAACTGCAATAGCCTTAGGAAAGATAGGACATGAAGCGTCTAAAGCGATTCCGGCATTAATAGAATCCTTAAATGATAAAAAAATTGATGTAAGGTGGAGAGCTGTTGAGGCATTAGCCGTGATAGCCCCCAAAGATCCACAAGTTATATCTGTATTGAAGACTTCATTGCATGATAAATCTGATTTAGTAGCAACAGTGGCTCTAGAGGCACTGGACAGAATTTCTTTAATCTAAAATTTGACATTGTTTTTGTTTAAACATACAAAGAGATTAATTTTAGATCTATAATGTGTTTTTTTATTCGATTTAACATTTCATAGTTTTTAAATAATATAAAATATTAACAAGTATCAAAAATTTAAAAGAGTTAACTAATTATGAGTGAAAATCCGTATGCTGCGAAACCTTGGTTAAAGAATTATGACGAGGATGTTCCTGCGGAAATAGAATTCCCCGAAATGAATGTGTATGAATTCCTAGATGATGCAGCAAAAGAATTTGGTTCAAAAACAGCAATATGGTTTATGGAACATAAATATTCATATAAAAAAGTTAAAGATATTACCGATAGACTAGCTACTGCTCTTGCAGACTTAGGAGTAAAAAAGGGTGATGTTGTAGCGATTATGTTACCTAATTTTCCTCAATTTATATATAGTTTCTATGGTATTCTGAAAGCTGGTGCAACTGTTACAGCTTGTAGTGTACTCCATACAGAGCACGAATTAGCCTACCAGTTAAATGATTCAGGGGCAGAAATTATTATAGCTTGGGATAATCAAATTGAAAAAATCAATAATATAAAGGATAGAACGCGTCTTAGACATGTAGTAATAACCAACATATTTGATTACGCTCCTATGGCTAACCCACTCGGTCAAAGAGAACCCCCAGAAATCAGTGGTACTATTCAACTTCTAAACTTAATAAACAAAACGAAACCAAAACCACCAAAATTTGAAACAAATTCAGATGAGGACATTGCGGTACTTCAATATACGGGGGGAACAACAGGCTTACCTAAAGGAGCAATGCTTGCACATTCAAATCTCGTATCAGATGTTGTTATGATCTATGAATGGAACAAGAATACGGGCGAAAGAGGAAAGGGTACAGTATTGTCAACTTTACCACTCTTCCATATTTATGGAATGAACGTATGTATGAATTTCTTCATTTATATGGGGGTAACTATTGCTTTAGCACCTGATCCTCGAGACCAAAAAACATTGTTCGAAATAATTAAAAAGACTCGTCCTGAATTTTTCCCGGGAGTTCCAACTATGTACATGCGACTGCTAGAAAGAGACGATCTTGAAGATTATGCGAAGGATTTAAAATCCATTAAAGTTTGTAATACAGGTGCTGCTCCAATGCCTCCTGAAGTTCTGAAGGAATTTGAAGAAAGAACCGGAGCTACGATTCTTGAAGGTTATGGAATGACAGAGGCTTCACCGGCAACTCATGTAAATCCCTACGGGGGAAAACGGAAGATTGGTTCTGTTGGACTTGCTTTACCAAGTACTGAAACCAAAATCGTTGATGTTGATGACTATACTAAAATAGTTCCTATCGGTGAACAAGGCGAAATTATGATAAAAGGTCCCCAAATTATGAAGGGATATTGGAATAAACCAGAAGAAACTGCAAACCAATTGAAGGATGGGTGGCTTTTAACAGGTGATATTGGCAAAATAGATGAAGATGGTTATCTATTTATTTTGGATAGGAAAAAAGACATGATTAATGTTAGCGGTTTTAAGGTTTATCCAAGAGAAGTTGAAGATGTACTCTTCGAAAATGACGCTATTGAAAATGCTGCGGTAATAGGAGTTCCAGATCCTAATTTAAAAGGCAGTGAAAAAGTAAAAGCATATATTGTGTTAAAAGATGGGTACCGAGAAACAGATGAAATGAAAGGTGAGATAAAGGAGTTTCTTAGAAAAAATGTGGCACCTTATAAGATCCCAAAAGAAATCGATTTTCGTAAAGAATTACCAGAAACCTTAGTTGGAAAAGTTTTGCGTAAGGATCTAAAGGATATAGAGGCTCGGAAAAGAGGAGAAGAAGTTTAGAATATAGTTTAGAAAATATAAGAAAATTTAATTAGAATTTAAAAAATTTTTTTCTTTCCATTCTTTCATAAAATTTTTAAAATTATTGTCTGTCATCCCGAGGGTATTAATTGAATCTTTATCATTCGGTTTAGATCGAATCTTCTGTTTAAATGATAAATTCCAATCATAATACGAAACTGCTTTTGACATACTTTTATAATTGAAGGATCTCTAGATAAATTGAGACAGTGTAATAATTTTCTAATTAATCATACTTTTTCAAAAACTTAAGGTACCCAGCTTTGGAGTAAATAGACTTTAGAAGTTAATAATATGATTTAAAAAAAAGAAAAAGAAATAAGTAATATTCTACAAATGTTTTTACTTTCTTTAACATTCTTTTTGTGTTACGGTGTGTTATAGTTCACCTGCACAAACTCTATGATATAACCAAGAATTTCTCGGGCATCGAAGTATACGAATTTTGCGGGACCAATTATTCCTAAATTAACTTGTTTGAACCCTCGTGCATCCCATTCTTTAATTTTCTCATCAACATCGTCAACTTGAAATCCTACATGATGAAGTCCAACATTTCCTTCCTCTAAAAATTCATAAAATATGGAATTTTTATCTTGAGGTTCAATTATATCTACTTGGAGCGAACCAATCATGGCTCGTGCTACTTTTACCACAACATAATTAAATCGAGCAAATTTCTCTATTCCAAAAAGACTTTTGAATTTGTTAACTGCTTCTTCACCATCTTTATATACATAGCCGAAATGATGAATCTCACCGAACTTTATTTCAAATCACCCTTTAACTAGTTAGTATTAAAAAGTCCTTTATTTAGTCTTAAAATTTATCTTTTTCAAAAAAAGAGAAAAATGTAGGTTAAAAAAAAAGACTAGAACCAAAACTCCCCTTTAGATTCAACGTCCTCTCTCTGTTCCGTATTGAATCCTTTATAAATGTCTTTTTGAATAATGTATTTCATTATCTCGTCAGTACCACCACCTATTCGGTGGAGTCTTATATCCCTTAGTAACCGTTCTACTGGGTATTTGTTTGTATAACCAATCCCTCCCAAGATTTGTAATGCATCATCACAAATTTTATGGGTACTTTGGACAATAAAGAGTTTGCAGGCAGCTGCAATTGCGGGATT
>JAEOTL010000191.1 GCA_016839845.1 Promethearchaeota archaeon | reverse complement strand
GATGAATTTAGACGAACAAGCTCCAATTAATTGGATTAGAAATAATCAAGAAAAGCTTGCATCATTCATACAAGATTTAGTTCGGATTCCCAGTGTTTCTGGAAAAGAAGAAGAAGTACAAAAATTTATATTTGGAAAGCTTACAGAATTGAATCTTGAACCCAAATATGTATATCCCGATATTGAAACCTTACAAAAAAATGATAACTTTTTCGAAACAACTTCTTTTACTAAGTACGGTTATGAAAATCGTCCCAACGTAGCATGTATCTTTAAGGGAACCGGAGATGGTCGATCTATATGCCTTAATGGGCATGTTGATGTAGTTAGTCCCGAACCAATAGAGCATTGGACTCATGAACCATGGGGAGGCGTGAGGGAAGGTGATTTCATTTATGGTCGGGGTGCAGGAGATATGAAAGCAGGTGTTGCATCCATAATTTTTGCTCTGCAAGCGCTAAAGGAAACAAATACTAAACTAAAAGGTGATGTGTTTTTAGAAACAACAATTGATGAAGAAGATGGCGGTATAGGAGGGTGTCTATATATGCGTCTGACTCAACCAAAAGCGGATGCTGCAATAATACCTGAGCCTGCAGGTAATGCCATTGGTGTTGCTAGTGCAGGTGTAATGTATTTTCGGGTTGTTGTTACCGGTATTCCCGCACATGCTGCTACAGCACATTACGGTGTGAACGCAATTGTTAAGATGGTTCCCATTATTGAGGCACTCAAATCATTAAACAAAAAAAGGCAAAAGAAAATTAGGTATCAATATGCAGAAGTAGATCCAAGCATGAAGGGAAAAGCAACCACTCTTAACATTGGAGTGATCAATGCAGGAGATTGGCCATCTACTGTACCAGCTGTATGTGTTCTCGAGTGCAGAATTGGATTCCCTCCCGGAGAAACTCGCGAAATGGTTATCGATCAAATTGAACACACCATACAAAATGCTGCAAAAAAAGATAAATGGTTGAGAGAACACCCTCCAAAAACTGAATGGTTTGGATGGAGGGCTAGACCTCATGAACAAGATCCTAAACATCCATTCGTAAAACTTTTAGAAGATAATATTAAACAATTTAATGAAGAAACTCCAGTGTATATTGGTGGTTCAGCGGGTTTAGATGCTCGGTTTTTTGTCCATCATGGCACCCCAGCAGTATCATTTGGTCCATACGGAGAGAAAATTCATTCCATCGATGAAAGGGTTTCTATTAGTTCAACTATTAAAACAACTGAAATTATTCTTAGTACAATTATGGGTTGGTGTGAAGTAAAAAAAAACTAAAGGTAAGATCCTTAATACATTCTACTTTCTTATCTCTAATATTTGAAGGTTTTCTTCAATAATTTTGAGGCCCTTTTCTAAATCTTCATTATTTATTACTAGAGGCATAAGTAATCTTATAGTATTTCCATATTTTCCACATGTTAGAATTACCAAGCCTTTTTTATGGCATAAGTTGACTAATTCCTTAGCTTTGTCTTTATCTGGTTTATTAGCTGCGGGATCAATTATCTCAAATGCCAACATAGAACCAATACCATGGATTTTCCCTACAATTTCATAGTTTTCTTGCCAGATTTTAAGTTGCTTATTCAGTTTCTGACCTAAGATTTCAGCTTTATGCAATAAATTTTCCTGTTCAAATATATCAAGGACCGCTAAAGCAGCTCTGCAAGCAAGGGGGTTACCGCTATAAGTTCCACCCAGTCCACCTATATGAGGAGAATCCATAACTTCCTTACGTCCTATAATTGCACTTAAAGGTAATCCTGCGGCTAAACTTTTAGCTAGAACTATAATATCCGGAACAACATCCCAATGTTCAATTGCAAACATTTTTCCTGTTCGGCCCATACCAGACTGAATTTCGTCTGCAATGAATAAAATCCCGTATTCTTGACATATTTCAGCGATTTTAGGGAAAAAGTCTTGAGGGGGAGTGATAAATCCACCTTCACCTTGAACAGGCTCAGCGATGATTGCAGCAACAGATTCCGGAGCAACATGATCAATAAGAAATGTTTCGAATATTTTAACATCTCCATATGGAACACGATAAATTTCCGGAGCAAAGGGTCCAAAACCTAATTTATATGGTTTTACCTTACTCGTTAGACTCATTCCCAAAAGTGTTCTCCCATGGAAAGCATTTTCAAATGTAATTATGCCTGATCGTTTTGTGTAATATCGAGCTATTTTAATTGCATTTTCTACAGCTTCAGCACCGCTATTTGCGAAGAAAGCCATTTTTGGGAAATCCCCAGGGGTAATTTCACAAAGCCTTTTTGCTAATTCTATATAAGGTTCGTACATTGCGACATGGAAGCATGTATGGATATATTTACCTGCTTGATCTTTTATAGCATTCACAACTTTGGGATGACAATGACCAACATTGATTGTAGCTATACCACCCGCAAAATCAATCATTTCAAATCCCTCGACATCGGTCATTTTCGCACCCTCTGCTTTTTCGATAAAGGAAGGAATTGTATTATAGACCGCTTGCGGGACATATTTATTTCGTTTTTCAAGCAAATCATTATTTTTTTTCATAATCCTAATTTCTCATCCCTAAATTTTAGATTAAGAATAATTAATCATATCTTCAAGTGTTTTTTACCTAAAAAATCTTTGATAAATCTTAACGAAAATTGATTTAAGATAAGTCAAATTCTATTTATTCATTATGGAATTATTTTCAATTAAACTTCCTCTTATTAAAGAACATGATGATTTATTAAGAATCATAGTTGAAAACATTAGGGAAATAGGGGAGACTTTAAAAGAAGGAGACATCATTGTAATAGCTGAAAAAGTGGTAGCTACTTCACAGGGAAGAGTTGTAAATTTATCTGAAGTTACTGATATATCTGAAAAAGCAAGAGAATTAGCAAAAGAGTATGACATGGATGAAGCCTTCGTAGAACTTATATTAAGAGAATCTTCCATGATTTTAGGAGGAATGACACACGTGATATTAGCTCAGGTTAATGACTTTTTAATTGCAAATGCAGGAATTGATCAATCAAACGCGGGACAAGGAAAAGTTGTTCTTCTACCAAAAGATCTTAATAAGATTGTTTGGGAATATTGGAGAGAATTGAGAAAAGAATTTGGGATAAATAACATGGG
>JAEOTL010000094.1 GCA_016839845.1 Promethearchaeota archaeon | reverse complement strand
GTAGATCTCGGTTATAGTGGATATTCTGATGTAGAGTTGTCCTTCATACCAGAAATTGATTATACTTCTTTAAATGACAGCTGGTATAACCCAAAAGTCAATATGTTGATAATTTCACCAAATGAAACTGACTTTATCGATGCGTTAAAACCATTAAGAGACTGGAAAAATGATAAGGGAGTTAATACTATAATATTGAGCAATTTTTCTTTGTATGAGGGGGTAGATACTCAAGAAAAGATAAGAAATATGATTAAATCTTACTACGAAAAAGAAGATATACAATGGGTACTATTAGCGGGGGATGCTCAATCAAATAAAATCCCAATTAGAAATGTTTTTAATCCTGATGTACTAAGATGGGGGGAGGGAGCACATGAGCTAGTTGGAAATGAAAATTATAAACCTACAGACTATTATTATGCTGATCTTACTGGAAGCTGGGATAGCGATGAGGATGGTAATTATGGGGAAGCACCACTAGATAATACATTTGGTTTGGATGAAATTTCATGGGATCCCGAAGTTTATGTTGGCCGACTGCCAGCAAATGACGCCAGTGAACTTGAACTCATGGTAAATAAGACAGTTAAATATGAAAAAAACCCATTGAAAGGTAACTGGATGAGTAGAATGCTTCTTGCCGGAGGAATATCCAGCATGAATCCTCCAGAAGATGAGGCAAGATTGACCGAACACATTTGGGAGAATTATTTATTTCCAGATACAAACTTTACCCATTTATACCGCACAACAAGTAGCTTTACCCCTAATGAAGCACCTGCACCAAATGATGAGGATACTCTAACTCGAAATAATCTTCGATCACGAGTTAATACTGGTTATTCTACAATGCTCTTTGCAGGACACGGGACTGATGCCCAATTTAGTGATGTTGTGAGTACTTATTTCACTTCTGGTGATGCTGCCATTTCTGCAAATGATTATATGCCATCATTAGTTTATGTAGATGCATGTTCAACCTCCACATATGATGTCAACGATAACAGCATAGGAGAGACGTTAATAAAAAGGACATTAGGGGGCGCTATAGGATACATTGGGGGTTTAAGAACTACATGGTATTATCAATATGATGTGAATCTAGAAAAATTAAATCGTGGGAATGCAAAACTATTTTGGAAGGAGTTTTTTCAACAAAAGAAATACCAGCAAGGAAGAGCATTGTATGACTCCAAAGTTTCGTATATCAACAGTGATTATTATCGGGGAGGTGTCCTACACCCCGACGCTGAACGTAAGAATCTGCTAACATACTGTCTTTTGGGTGATCCTGAAGTAGATGTGTACACAGCAGTCCCAAAATCAGCTAGTGATCCTTTTACTAAAGATATTTATGAAGCTCAATTAGTCTCTCTTACTATTACTAATGAAGATAATGTAACAATTCCATATGCTAGAATTCATTTCTCTACAACTGATGGGAAATATCATACAGTCTATGCTGACCAGAATGGATTGGCTAAATTTCGGTTACCAGCTCAAGCTAATGAAACCTATAATGTAACAATAACAGGTCATAATTTGATTCCCTCGTACTTTAACTTTACAACACTCACCGACGACATTACACCCTCACTACACAGTGTTGAATGCTTACCACACAATCCCTCAACTTCAAATTCCATATATTTCAATATCAATATTGATGAAAATCGTTCAGGTGTGGAACGGGTATTGCTACTTGTCTCACAGAATGATTTTGATAATTATTCGCATTATAGTTTAATCAATGATTTTGATGAAAATGAAAATGAGATCGTTTTAAATGTTAATAAGATGAATCCAGGAATATACTCCTTTTTAATTGTCGCTCGGGATTATGCAAATAACACGAATGTCTTTTACGGTGATAATTTTTCATTTACTATACCTAAACCAATAATGGAATACGTGTTTTTAGTATCTTTATTCACCATTATCGGTGTAGTAAGTGTCTCAGTTCTTCTGGTATTTAGAAATCTGCGAACATATTCAGGAATTGCTGACGGTTTGGTTAAGCAGTAGGCTCTTCCGTTTAGAAAACAATCATATAACAATCATTCTCATTAGACCTAAAATCATATTCTAACGCATGACTTAGCTTGCTCCTTTTAAATTTTGCCATTTCATAGGAAAAATTTAATTACTAGCCTATATTATTTCTATTTACTCATTACCTAATAAGAAGGTATTTACATAGGAAATAACCGCACTTATTAAATGGTAAAAACGTGGTTTTATAACCACATAAAATTATAACAATCAGTTAAGCGCCGGAAGTTAAACTCGGTCTCGTTGAGTAATAGTACTGCAATTGAAAGTTTGTGGGAAATACCAAACTGTGAGTTCGCTCACGGTCATGGGGGCCGAGGAAAATACCCGGACCCATCCGAACCCGGAAACGCTTTTTTATGTGGTTATATACAATTAACCCTTTTCTTTTATTTAAAATTCTAGCTAAAAACAATTTTTTTATGTGATCAAATATAGGATAGATCATAAAGATTAGCTCTAAATTGGAAAAATATGCCAAAAAAGTATATAGTTTTTTTAAAAACAATTGGACGCAGCTGGTTTTTAATTCTTGTTATTGTTATCGTCATTATTGCTTTTTTCAACCTTTTAGCCGCCATATGGATGGCGATTATAACCCTAATTCTATTTTTATTATCTTATGTACCCAAGTTCATGCTCAAAAATAAATTATTTAAATTTATGAAAGGCTATTATAAAATTGAGGATGAATTAATCGCTAAAAAATTCAAAAAGCCGATAAGCAAAATTAGAGAGAAAATGTTCGAGCTCTCGCAATCCCAGGAGAAAAGAAAATGGCTTATTGTATTTTTAAACAAACAATATATTTGTTATCATGAAGAAACCATTCAAGCATTCAAAGATGTTTATAATAAAGGATATAGTGAAAAAGAGATTTTGGATGCATTAAATGATTATAAAGTCACTACTCGTGCTGAAATCAAATTAATAAAAGACACTCTAGTAAAACTAAATAGACTTAGTGATAGAGACATCTCTGTAAAGGAACATAAAGAAAAACAAAGGTTTGCATAGAAGAGCCGGGATTCTACTTACTTTCTTCTTCTACCTCTTTTTGTAGCAGCAAATTCAATAATTATACCTAAGATATCTTCAGTATCCATATAGGCATACGTTAAACCTACTATTTTCCCTGTTTGTAAAACGCCAATGCCTTCTTCTTCAAATTTTTTCACCACAGCCTGTATATCTTGAACGTCATAACGAACATGGTGTAATCCTTCCCTACCTTGATCAAGAAATTCCTTATGAATACTTTCACCATTTTCAAATTGGATTAATTCAACTTCGACGTCATTAAAAAGCCGCCCAAATCCTCCATACGCGGTCCACTTTGTTTCTTTTCCTCGATATGTAATTTCCATTTCAATTGGTCCCAAAATATTGAACTTTTGGATTCCAAAGAAGGTTTCCATTATTGCTGCTTGCTTTTTAATGTCCTTATACACAAAACCTAACTGTTCTACCTTAAAGTTATTTAAATCTTCGAGCAATTTATCTTCCATAATAATCCAATATAAAGTTGATTTTATTATTGGTATTGGTTTCGAAGATTATTTATAGATTTCCTTGTTATGAAAAAAGAGAATTAAAAAAAAAGTAAGAAAATTTGTATTTAGTCAATAACACCAAAGTCTAAATCGAAGCTGAAATATTTTCGTACGGGTTTCTTTACATTCCATATGCATTTTAAGCCTTTTTCAAATTGAACAAGATCTCCTTTTGTAAATTCAATTTTTTCCCCAGTTTTAGGGTCAGTGACTTCCACTTCACCATCTAAAATATAACATGTCTCTGTATCACCGTAAGACCAATCAAATTCACTCACTTCCTTACTCCAAGTACCCCATGACTCCACATCAAGCTTTTTCAAATCTTCCTCTGTTGGGATTTTCTTTTTCATTTTCATTTTATATCACGATTTTTAAATAATGGTTTTTCTCTAAAATATCTTATCTTTCTGATTTACACTGCTAATAAGTATTATTCCTATGTTATAAAAATTTATTTTAGTCTTGGTTATTTTTAGATTTAAATGGGAAAAAAGAGTAAAAATCAAAAATAAGCAATTATTTCACAAATTTAATTCTGTACTCTCGATTAAAAAAAGAATATTAAGTAGAATAACGATTATAATTATAATAAAAAAAGGTTAAATTTTGGAAAAAAAAGCTCCAAAAGGTTAATCTTCTTAAAATTTCGTCTAATACAAAACAAGAGTTCGTGAGAATGCCAAAGAAGTTCATACTTAAGATCTTAACCGCAGGAGATGGTGGTGTAGGAAAAACAACACTCCTCCATAGGTATGTAGAGGGGAGGTTCTCAGCAGATACAAAAATGACGATTGGTGTTGAATTCTTTCTAAAAGAGACGGAAATAGATTCTAAGCAATGCACTTTACAATTATGGGATTTTGGGGGTCAAGAACGATTTCGTTTTCTTCTTGAGAGTTACGTATTAGGTGCTAAGGGAGCGTTGCTCATGTTCGATCTCACTAGGATGATGACCCTGGAAAACCTTGAACAGTGGCTTGGAATTGTCCGTAAGGGAGACCCAAATCTTCCTGTTCTTTTTGTTGGTACAAAACTGGATTTGGTTGATGAGATCCAAGTTGATGATGATTATGCTCAATCATTCCTTGAGGAGTACAATTTACTTGGCTTTCTTAAAATCTCATCTCTAACTGGTGAAAATGTTGGGCGAGCATTCGAAATACTCACAACAAAAATCCTTGAGCGACAAACTTATTGAAATCTAATATCAGGATAGTTATAATTGACTCTAACTTCATTCTTCTTCCTTTTCAGTTTAAAGTAGACTATTTAGAAGAAATCAGAATGAAAGTGGAAGGTAAACTCAAATTTATTGTATACCAACAAATCTTCAATGAGCTGGAATCAAAAAGGAAACGGGAACCAAAAGCTACCAAGTTTACAAGATTACTAGATTCTGGTTTATCGTATTTAGAAAAGAATCAACCAAACTTTGAGATCGATTTTTTAGAAGATGTTAAAAATCGGGATGAATTAACTGATGAATTCCTCCTAAGAAAGTCATTGGAACTCAAAGATAAAGGTTTTCTTGTCTTCCTAGCAACAAATGATTCTGAATTACGTAGAAAAGCAAGAAGGTCAGAGTTAAACACAATTTATCTTCGTCAAAAAAAATTTTTGTCAATTGAGAGAGTCTAAAATACGAGGAGTATTAAAGAACCACAAAAAGATATTAATATAAATTCTATATAAATATAATATTAGAAGTAATTTAATATGGTATAATCCTCGCTACATATTTATTAAGATATTTCATCAAGTTATGAATGAGGTAAGAAGAAATGCCCAAGCTCCTTAAAGTGATAACAGCTGGAGATGGTGGTGTAGGAAAAACTACACTTCTTTATAGGTACATAAAGGGACAATTTTTAGTTGATACTATGATGACCCTTGGGGTTGATTTTTTCCTTCAGGAAGTGGATGTGAATGGGGAAAAAGTAAATCTACAGATCTGGGATTTTGGTGGTCAAGATCATTTTAGACCATTATTAAAAGATTATTCAAAAGGAGCACGAGGGGCACTACTTTTGTTTGATCTCACACGGCCATCAAGTTTACAGAGTATTGATCAATGGGTCAATATTTGTAGAGCTGAAAATCCGGGGATTCCAATTATCTTTTTAGGCACTAAATTGGACTTGACAGAATCAATAACCGTGAGCGATGAGTTTGCTGCCACATTTCCAGAGAAATATGGTTTTTTTAAATACTTGAAGATTTCTTCTAAGACAGGTGAGAATATACATCTCGCTTTCGAATTATTAGCAAGAGAAATCATTAAGGATTTCTATACTTAAATTCTATTAATTATTATTGTTCTAATTTCTTCCTTAGTTAAAGTAACAGGATTATTTTTTAACCCCGTCTTCTCTAGTAGATCACCAATATTTTCTACAGTAATTCCATAATTGCTCAATCGTTCTAGTTTTAACTTTTGGGTCCAAGTCTCGAGTGTTTTGATTAAAAAATTACAATGATCAAGTTTGTTGTCAAAGTATGGGGGATATACTCCTGCTAATAATGCTCCTATTTCTGCGTATTTTTCTAATCCCAAATCTCCTTGAGTTCCTAGTCTCTTCAACTTAGAAACATTCATCTTGGTGGCTTCACTTAAGAGCGTACCGCACAAAACTCCATGCGGTATTTCGAAAGCACCCCCAATTGAACTTGCCAAGCCGTGAACGATACCAAGTCCAGCATTAGCTAAGCAAATTCCAGATAAAAGAGCACCATAAGCCATGGCTGCTCGCATTTCTATATTTGAAGCTCCTTCCGAACATACAGCCAATAGACTTTCATTAATATATTTCATTCCGCTTAAAGCTAGAGAATTCGTTAAAGGGCTCCCACTGGGTGATAGATAAGCTTCAAGTAATTGGGTAAAAGCATCCATTCCACAGGATCCAGAAATAGAGGGGGGACAAGTAATCGGTAATTTAGGGTCGATTATTGCAATATTGGGAATTAAATTATCATGACGAAGAGATTTTTTAAATCCATTTTTTCCAATCTTACTAATGACAGCGTTCTTAGTAGCTTCACTCCCCGTACCAGAAGTAGTTGGGATTGCTATATATGGAATCTTACTCCCATTGTGAGCTTTATGACCGATGCCCTCTAGGTAGTTTACAATGGAATCATTTTTTGGGAGCATCGCTGAAATTGCTTTA
Source organism: Promethearchaeota archaeon (assembly GCA_016839845.1). Next base: position 6,951 of record JAEOTL010000094.1, on the reverse strand, counting down.
CCTGCATCTATAACGCTTCCTCCACCAATACCAACAACTACATCAATATCATAGCTTCTAAATTTCTCAGTAGAATCATCAATCAGTGATGGGGAAGGTTCCCCTGAAATCGAGATTTGAGAATAATTTAATTCCTTACTATCCAAATTCGATGTAATTTCATCCCAGCGACCCGATCTTATTAATGAATTTTCCCCAATCACCATAAGTACATTTCTCCCAAATGTTGGAATTACCTCATAGAGAGTAGATAGCTTCCCGGTACCGAAAATTATTTGGGGAATACTAGCAAAATTGAAAGGCTGTATCATAGATTTATTCATTTTATCTTGTGTATCTATTTAGGATTTTGAAGATGATATTATAACAGAAACATGAAACCATGACTCTCATTGTTCTAGGTAAGATTTATAATTTACTCTAGATAAATTGTTTTATAACTCAATAAGCACGAGAGGTGTTTTACAATTAAACAAGTTCATGAGAATGATTTTGAGTATAGAGGTGGAGAGAGCGGAGTAAAATATTTAATGCGCGGTCCATCGATAGATTGGGGTGTAATAAAACTAAAACCGGGGGATTCTATGGGTGAGAAGGCTCATGGGCATAACTATATTGACGAGACATTTTATTTTATTGAAGGGGATGGGGTAATGGTTGTTGATGATAAAGATTATCCTGCACCCCAGGGTAGTGTGTTTTTATGTGAGCCTAAAGAAATACATAATATAAAAAATAAGTCAGAAAAACCAATAAAAATTGTATTTATTAAGGGAGATTATAAACCCGATGATAAAATATAATAGAAAAAAAAAGAATTAGATTTTATTGATGGCTAAAAAAAAAGCTAAGAAAGGGAAAAGAGGAAAAAATATTGGCCCACCCGTAATTACCCGAGTGAAATATCCTAGTAAGAGAATGGGGGAGATGTTCGCAATTGTTGTAGATATCCTCGGTGGTGAGAGAATGAGGGTATTTTGTGAAGATGGCAAACATAGAATAGGTAGAATTCGTGGGAAAATAAAAAAGAGAGTTTGGGTTCGAAGAGGGGATTTAGTCATAGTAAATCCATGGGATTGGGCAACGGAAAGTGATGATAAATTAGGGAAATGCGAAATCTCTTGGAGATATACACGCGCAGAGATCTCTTGGCTCGAAAGAAATAATAAAATTCCTGATATTTTAGATATCAATAATATTCAATTTTAAATCGGGAAAAGCAAAAATTTTTAATTTAGGAATTCTTTACTAGATTTGGCTTATTTTTCCTTAATATTTATTAAAACCCTAAATTCAAATGAGATTCGTGAGAATATAAATGAGTGACCAAAAAGAGGATGTAAAAAAAAGTAAAGATGAAGAACTCATAGTTGAGGATAATTTAATATCAGAGTTAACTGAGCATGGAGAGGAACTGACAACTTTATTTGCTGTTAGAACCACTATCAATCAAGAAAGTAATATTCTAAAGCAAATTTTTTATCGGTTTCGAATTTTGGAAACTATTCCAGATATAAGAGCCATGTTGGTAAGTCCATTATTACCTGGGTATTGCTTTTTTGAAGCACCGACCAAGAGAGAGGTTCAAATTGCTGTTCAAGGAATCCCCCATATTAAAGGGAGAATTGTGCAAAATATTAGTCTTGGTGAACTTAAACATGTGTTATTACCAAGAAGCGTTACCGAATACTTAGAAGAAGGTGATACTGTAGAAATAATAAGTGGTGTATTCGAAGGGTCTCGTGCGATTGTAATGAGGATGCCACATGATAGTAGTAGTAGCGAAGAAGTCGTTGTTCGACTTCTACAAGAAGAAACTCCGATTACGATCAAAATTCATGGAGACTACTTAAAATTAGTTGAAAAGAAGAAACACGTAATCGAACCAGTACCGGAAGTAAAAGTAGCAGATGAGACATCAACCGACATAGACATGGAAGTAGCAATAACTTTTGAAGATGAATTCGAAGAATTTGAAGAGGAACTTGCAGAAAGTACTAGTCGTGAAGTAATTGAAGAATATACTGATGATGAGGACGAACTTGAAGAAGAAGATGAGTGGGCTAAGTTCGATGGATTCTAGAAGATAGATCCCTTCCCATTAAAAGTTCTCTTAATACCTAATTTAATTTTCATTATACGTGTGGATTTGTTGATTTTCATAACCATTTTCGAATGATTTAGAAGGAATATTCATGTACGCTTGCTGTATATACGGTAAGAACCTTAAAAATAAGAGGATTTTTATATCTAAACTTTTTTTATTGAAATAATGAGGTTATGATAAACTTTTTTCTACAGAATATATTGGGTTAAATGATAAAAAATATCTTCATAATGAAAAGTACAGGTGAATTGATCTTCTATAAAACTTATGAAGATATCTTTAATGTAAAATTAACCAGCAGCTTTCTTAGTGCGATTTTTTCATTTGTAAAACAAACCCTTAAAACTGAGGAATTGTCTGAAATAGAAGTTGGTCTATTTCGGTTCATTTTCGAAATTGAGAAAATAAAAGATGAAGAATTGCTCTTTGCTCTTTTTAGTGATAGAACTGACAATTTAGTTGAGCTTCGCAATCAACTAAGAGAGATAAAAGATCAATTCATCAGTAAATTTGATGTAGCTTTATTAACTGATAATTACGATGGTGAAGTTTCAAAATTCCTGGATTTCGAACAAAATATTAATAATATTATGGAAAACGGAAATCAGCTAGTATCAGAAGAGATTAAAGCAGATTTACTAAATATATTTAATGAGCTCCATACATTTTCATCTTTTGTTGTTGCTTCAGGTTTATTAACTCAAACGGGACGAGTTATTGTGTCAAATCTAGATCAAGATATCCTTCAAGAAATTATACGACTTTTAGAGGGCCGTTTTCTCTCCGGAAATTATAGAGTAAATGAGCTTATTTCTCTTGAAAAATTTGGGGTTCTTTCTTTATCAGGATTGAGTGAGTACTTTATATCAGTTATTCAATTTAAGAAAAATTGTCCATTTGAAACGGGTCTTGTAATTTCAAAGAGATTTTCAAATAGATTGCAGAAATTAATTTGTTAGGTTAATGTATATGTAATTGAAAAAACTAATTATTAACGATTTCATAGATGGTTTTTTAACCATTCTCGTTCATCTTATTGCAAGAGTTAAAAAGTAATTTTACCTTTTTTACAAGTGGAATTATAATTTCTATAAAAATTCTATTTATTTAAATTAAAATTGTTTAATTTAATTAGTTGAGGGATTAATTAATGTCTAAATTTATGGACCAAGTTATTAGTGATGAGATTTTAGAAAAACTAAGTGTAAAAAACCGATACAATTTTCTAAATAATAATTTGATGGCGATTCTTTCCCCCGAGCAGTTTTCTTTTCTTAAAAAGGTGCAAAAATTCTGTATGAGATTTGAGAAAAAGAATAACATTACCCATGGCCCAGATGAAGATATATATGATTGGATTCCTGCATTTGGAGCAGAAGGATATATCACAAGACTTCATAATTTTGAAATGATCGATATAAACTATGAATATTGGGGGGCTACAGCAGATTTCTTACGGTATCTAGCAATTGATTTGTTCGATACGCAATTTGCTATGGGGAGTGGAGCAACCGTATTGTGTATGAATCCAATTTATGAGCACCACGAAAATATGCCCGAAAGACTTGAAGCATTAAAAGATCTGGCAAAAGGTATAGCACCTGGGTGTATATGTATTACGGAGCCAGAAAGAGGTTCTGATGCCGTTCATCAATTATCTACCTGCGATCAACAAGAGGATGGAAGTTTTATTCTCAATGGGGAAAAAGTTTATACTACTAATGCACCTAAATCAAAATGGGCTGTAGCGTATGCTTCAGCAGAACAAAATAATGGGAATTTGATGGCACAATTCTTAATAAATACTTCTTGGGATGGTTGGATATGCGATAGAGTTAATATTCCATATGTCCCTAAACTTTACTTAGGTCACGAGCGCTTTGAAAACTTGAGGATACCAAAAGAATATGTTTTAGGGGGAGTTGGTAGAGGAAGAGAATATTTATTTGAAGGATTAGTACCTGAGAGAATTGGTATTGCGTGTGGCGCTATATCTCAATGTTGGGGTGCTGTATCACATGCAGCAATTTATGCCAACATGAGAAAGCAATTTGATCAAGAAATATTGAAATTCCAAGGTGTTGGTTTCTTATTAACTGATATATGGGCAAGAACCACTAATTTAACGCTTGCACTCTTGAAATTTTGCGAATCATATGATGCAAAGATGGAGAAATTTGGTGGGGAAATCCCCCCAAATATTTCTAGAGCTATGGTTGCAAGCGCTTCTCAGTTTAAATATCACTGCACTAACCTTTCAAAGGAAGTATGTTATGAAGCGGGTAACTTGATGGGAGGAGCAGGATTAAGTGATAACACAATGATGCATGATTATGTAAATATCTCAAGAATACAAGAGATTGTTGGTGGAAGTAGGCAGATACAGCAATATATTATGTCAATGGCCCTTCGTCAACTTTTTAAGATGTTATAAAAAATACCAATAACCATCTCTTTCTTTTTTTTTTTAGTCTAAAATCAAGGTTGTCATTTTAGTTTTTTAACAAACAAATTTAATGCAAATTACATTACTGTTTATCATTAAATTATCACTTTTGTCATGATTTGATTAATATGGAGGAATTAATGAGTATAGCAAAGAACGCGTTTCCACCTAATTCTGGCTCAGAAATTATTGAAGGAATTAAAGATGATGTTGAAATTCTATGGGATAAATGGGGTATTCCCCACATCTATGGAAAATCAGTTGATGATGCATATTTTACTCAAGGATATGTTCATGCACGACATAGATTATGGCAGTTAGAGTTTTTTAGAAGAGTAATTTCAGGAGAATTATCCGAACTTATTGGAGATGCTACACTCGATCGAGATAAGCATTATAGAACAATCGGTTTACACCGAATTGCAAAAAAGTGTGTTGCTAATCTCAATAAGAATCCCGAAAGTGAAATAGTAAGAAGTTTAAATTCTTATGTAAAGGGAGTTAACAGAGGGATTGAGAAAATGGGCGATAATCTCCCGATTGAATTTGCTGTGCTAAATCTTAAACCAAAACCTTGGAGTTTAGAAGATTCTCTAAAAATAATGAGTTTTATTGAATGGGGATTAGGTAGTTGGAGTTACCGATATGAATTATTACGAGAATATTTAATTGTAAATTTAGGAGCTGAAACTGCAAAAAAGATTGTACCTTATTATTCAGGAGCTACTATAGAAGAATCTAAGGGTAGTAATGGTTGGGTTGTTAGTCCCAATAAATCAGGATCAGGATCCGTATTATTTGCCAATGATCCCCATTTACCCCTTATGCTCCCTGTGATTTGGATCCTTATGCATTTAAGTTGTCCCGGGCTAAATGCTATCGGCTCCTCATTTCCAGGAGTCCCCAGCATTGTACTGGGCCATAATGAGGATATTGCTTGGGGTGCTACAACTGTAGTATCGGATAATGTTGATTTGTTTAAACTAGAAATCAATCCCGAGAATGATAATCAGTACAAATATAACGGGAAATGGATTGATTTTGAGATTATAAATGAACCTATCAATGTACTAGACGTGTCCGAACCGATCGATCATCAAGTTAAAATTACTAAATTTGGTCCCGTTATAGAATATCTCGAGCATGAGAATAAAGTGGAGAGAATTGAATTACCAGGAAAATATGCCCTGCGCTGGACTAGTCACGATTCGAATCTGGAAGATTCAATTGAAGGTTTTAGAATGATCAATCTAGCCTCAAACTGGATGGAATTCCGTGAAGCGTTAAATAAGATAACCGTTACTCCACAAAATTTTATATATGGGGATAAATTGGGGAATATTGGGCATCAACATGGAGGACACTTACCAATGCGAAAATTTGGCGATGGATCAATGGTTACTCCTGGAACTGACGAGAAATATAATTGGAGTGGTATCGTTCCTTTTGAAAAAATGTTTTCGATCTATAATCCTGATTATGGGTTCATATATACTGCCAATTATAATGAAGATAAAGCCCCAAATGGTGTCCTCATTGCCCAAGATAGGGCTCCCCCTTACCGTCAAAGAAGAATTAAAAACCTACTCCAATCACAAGAAATTTTTACTATTGAGGATTTTAAGAAGTTTCAATTTGACTATTTCACCGAAGAAGCGCAAGAGCTGCTACCACTTCTATTACAACACATACAAGATAAAATAGAAGATGAATCTCATAAAGAACTTATTAAAATTTTGAAACAATGGGATTATAAGCTTACTAAAGAAAGCATAGCCGGAACGATTTATAAAATCTGGTGTCAAGAATCCTTGAAAACTATTTTAGTCCCGATAATTGGACAAAAGCTTTTTGATACTTATCTTGCTTCAAAACCCTTTGAACTTGAAAGATTATTTAAATTGTATGAGGGGAAAAGTCAGGAGCTACAAGAGATTTTAGTGAAATCCTTGGAAAACACAATTGAATTTTTAAATGTAAAACTATCATCAGATATTAACAAATGGAAATGGGGAAATCTCCACCAAATCGTACTTACTCATCCTTTCTCTGAAGCGAATGAAGAAGCAAAAGTATTAAACATTGGTCCTTTTAAAGTCGGTGGTGATCCCAATACACTAAATAATGGCTCTTATGATCCCGCTCAAAACTTTCAAATGATAACGAGCCCATCGTTTCGTCAAATCCATGATTTATCTGATTGGGATAAATCCATTGGAATAATTCCCGGAGGGCAATCTGGATTGCCTTTTCATCCACATTACAGAGACCTAATGAGATTATGGGTAAAGGGCAAATATATCCCATTGCTTTTTACACGAGAAACGATCACTAAAAACTTAGAAGGTACCCTTAAATTGATTCCAAAATAAAAAATATAATATCTGGAATGATCATT